>CAZYJA010000013.1:0-16091 GCA_964647245.1 uncultured Syntrophomonas sp.
AAAAGAATTAATTAAGATGTTTGGAAAAGACGCCTTACTCAGTGAAGAACTAGATCTAATGTATTATTCGTACGACAGTTCTTTCCTAACCAAATTGGAACCGGCTTCCCCTTATGCGGTAGTTTTCCCCAAATCTACTGAAGATGTTCAAAAAGTAATGCTTTTTGCCTATGAAAATAATATTAATGTGATTCCCCGGGGAGCAGGTACGGGTGAAACCGGCGGGTGTATAGCTATAGAAGGTGGCATAGTCATGGATTTATCCAAATGGGATGAAATCGTGGAGATAGATGCGAGAAATATGCAGGTTATAGTACGCCCGGGAGTAGTTCACGCCAAATTAAATGAAGAACTGGCGAAAGTTAATTTGTTTTTCCCGCCTGACCCCGGCAGCAGCCAAATGTGTACTGTAGGTGGCATGGTCGCCAATAACGCCTCCGGACTTCGCGCGGTTAAGTATGGCTGTACCGAGCAATACATTTTGGGCCTCGAAGTAGTACTACCCAATGGGGAGGTTATGATTACCGGAGGTATGAAATCAAAGGCGATTAAAAACGTTTCCGGCCTTAACTTGACCAAGCTTATGGTTGGCTCGGAGGGTACCCTGGGGATAATTACCCGAATCAGACTAAGGTGCTTTCCCAAGCCCAGGGCTAGAGGCATTGCCATGGCTGTCTTCGATCAACTTGACGATGCTCCGGCAACCGTCCTGGATGTTTATCAGGCCGGTATCCTTCCCTCGGGTATTGAAATATTGGACAGTTCAGCTATAGCCGCCGTAAACGGCTTTAAGCCCCATATTAATCTTCCTGATGCCGAGGCTATTCTGCTTTTTGAAGTGGACGGCAATCCCCCCAGTGTTGAATTCGAAGGCAATGTGATCCGAGAAATGGCAAGTAAAAGAGCGCGTTCCGTGGAATGGGCTACTGATCCTAAAAGGATGGCTGAGTTGTGGGAAGGACGAGCGGTAACTGCTACTGCAGCGGCTCGGGTACGTCCGGATGGAAGCCGGGTTTTCGCCGGAGAAGATATAAGTGTCCCCCTTTCACGGGTAACTGAAGTGCTTAGAAGGATTAGGGAACTTGGTAAAAAATATGACGTTAAGGTGGTTAATTATGGACATATTGGTGATGGCAATGTCCATACCGCCCCAGTAATCAATCCGGAAAACCCCGAGGAAGTTGAGAGAGTATTAAAACTTGTTGATGAAATTCACCTGCTGGCAATCGAACTGGAGGGTACCACCACTGGAGAACACGGGGTGGGAGCGGTTCGTCGACGGTATGCAGCATTGGAACATGGAACTGCTCTGGATTATATGCGTAAGACTAAAGATGCTTTCGATCCTAAAGGAATAATGAACCCTGGTAAACTAATATAGAGGTTCTTTCTTTTAAGGAGATTAATTCTTGAGTAAGGAGAAGCTGATATGCAATTTAAGGATTTACCACCAGTAAAAGAGCAGTTAATGAAATGTGTGCGTTGCGGTAAATGCCGAAGCGTATGTCCCGTCTTTGCCGAAATTAGAGATGAGACGGCTGCCCCTCGGGGGCACGTATTTATGGTAGAGATGTTAAGGAACGATAAGGTCGCGGCCAGTCAACAAGTATATGATAAACTAAGTACCTGCTTAATGTGTGAAACCTGCAGCGTAAACTGTCCTTCGGGGATAGATATTCATGAATTAAATGCTGCCGCCCGCTCTTATGTATATAAAAACAATACCAATCTGGCCAAAGAAATGATATTTGATACCCTGTGGACCAATCCTGGGCTGCTCAAAACCGCCATTAAGCTAATGTGGGGAGCCCAAAAGACCGGCATGCAATCATTAGCTCGCAGCCTGGGCATTACCAAATTATTGCCCGGTGACATGCCCCAAGCAGAACAAATTTTGACCAACATTCCCTCGCATTCTGCGAAAAGCCGACTTAATGAGATCAATAAAGCCCGGGGCGAGAAAAAGTATAAGGTGGGTTACTTTTTAGGCTGTGCCACCAATTTGCTTAATCCTCAAGTTGCAGCAGCTACCGTGGATGTACTTACCCGTAACGGCTGTGAGGTATATATACCTGGGGATACCAAATGCTGCGGCTTGCCTCAGCTGGCAAATGGCAAAATGGACACCGCCCGGCAATTGGCAGCTCACAATGTAAAGCTCTTTAACGCCTATAAATTTGATTATATCATTACGGACTGCGCTTCTTGCTCATCGGCTCTAGCTACCAAAAACATGCTATTTCTGTTAGGCGGATCTGAATCGGAGGAGCAAGCTAAAGTCTTTTCAGCTAAAGTAATGGATCTTACCAGTTTCCTAATAGATGTGCTAAATATACAACCGCCAGCGAATGAACAGGCTGCTGCCGTTAAAATAACTTATCATGACCCCTGTCACCTGGCTAACGCTCAGGGAGTAAAAGCAGCACCCCGGGAACTACTGCGACGCATTCCAGGGGTTGAATTGGTTGAAATGAAAGATGCCAACCGTTGTTGCGGAGGTTCCGGGACCTATAGTTTGACCCACTATGATTTATCAATGCGGATATTGGATCAAAAGATGACCAATGCCATGCAAACCGGTGCCAGTAAGGTAGCTACTTGTTGTCCCAGCTGCATGATGCAGTTACGGCATGGAATCAATCGGAAACACTGGCAAGCTGACGTAGTTCACCCCGTGGAGCTTTTGAGTCAAAGCTATAAGGCATTATAAATAACCGTGACAAAACTGTCACAATTGTTTTCCTCCCCAAATTAATGCAATTAAATGGATGATGTTGTAAACCTAATAGCGACTGGCTTACCCGCAGGAAAGACAGTCGCTATCTCTTTTTCATAATTACTTTTGTTATATATACCCTCAACCGACTAAGTACTTAGCGGAATAGTTTTTATCCTTCGAACATTTGTTTTATATGGTTTCTGTGCTATAATTTAGCAAAAGACAGGAGGTTTGCTAAATGAGTAGTTCAAACGATCTTAATCATCGACAGAAAATCATTCTGGATTTCATTCAGGAAAGAATAAAAACTCAGGGTTATCCCCCATCAGTGCGTGAAATCGGCGAAGCAGTTGGCTTAAAATCAAGCTCCACCGTACATGCCCATCTGGTCAAACTCGAAGAAAAAGGTTTTATCAGAAAAGATCCTTCCAAACCGAGGGCCTTAATACCTTTGCATATGGAGAATATGCCGGAAGCCGACTTGTCAACCATAAGCTTGCCAGTTATCGGCAGGGTAGCTGCTGGTACTCCTATTCTGGCCATCGAAAATATAGAAACTTATTTCCCGGTACCGGTTGATTTTGTGGGCAGCGGCAATCATTACATATTGCACGTCAAGGGTGAAAGTATGATTGAGGCAGGTATATTGGACGGGGATTATTTAATTGTCCGGGAACAAAGCAATGCTTCCAACGGCGAAATAATAGTAGCCATGCTAGAAGATGAAACAACTGTAAAAAGGTATTATAAAAGAGATCAATTTATCGAATTGAAACCTGAAAATAGCTCGATGCAACCAATTATATCTGCAGAGGTTACTATTCTGGGCAAAGTAACCGGATTATTGCGCCACATCTAAAATCGAAATCCTGCCCGAGCGAGCCAAAAAAGCTACGCATAAACCAATCGGCAGGCGCTTGATTCAAGCTTTTCTATTTACCTCGGTTATTGCCTTATAACGAACTGAGCCACCAGGACAGCAGTTTCGACTGTACCCGGTGGCTTCATTTATGGGGTCAGGTGAGAGTCAAGCTTAGAATTTTTCCAGGTATTCATCGATTTCCCACTGATGAACCCTAGTACTGAACTTCTCCCATTCTTTGGTCTTGGCTAGAACAAAACGCGAATAAATATGTGGTCCCAGGGCTTCCTTTATTAACTCATCCTTATTTAATTCATTAATGGCTTCATATAAATTTCCCGGTAAAGATGCAATGCCATGTTGCTTGCGACTGTCTAAGTCCATTTCATAAATATTCTGTTCAACTGAAGCCGGAGGGACTAATTTTTCCCGTATCCCTGCCAAGCCAGCTTTCAGAATGACAGCCAGACCTAAGTAAGGATTACAAGCCGGATCCGGGCTGCGCACTTCAATTCTGGTACCAATACCACGCCGGGCCGGAATTCTAATCAACGGACTTCTATTCCGGTAGGACCAGGCGATATAAACTGGCGCTTCATAACCAGGCACCAGCCGTTTATAAGAGTTGACCGTGGGGCTGGTAATAGCAGATATCGCCGGAGCATGCTTCAAAACCCCGGCTATAAAAAAGCGGCAGGTATCACTCAGTCCATCTTCCCTACTGGCATCATAAAATATGTTTTCCCCATCCTTAAATAAGGAAATATGCATATGCATTCCAGACCCCGCAATACCATAAACCGGTTTGGGCATAAAGGTCGCATGTAAGCCATGACGCTGAGCTACAGTTCTGACTACAATTCTAAAAGTCATGATGTTATCAGCCGTTCTAAGGGCATCAGTATATTTAAAGTCGATCTCATGCTGGCCGGGGGCTAATTCATGATGGGCGGCTTCAACTTCGAACCCCATGCTTTGTAAGGTTTCCACCATATCACGGCGGGCATCTTCCCCTTTATCGACTGGAGGCAGGTCAAAATAGCTGGCTTTATCGTGAGTGTCGAGGCTGGGCAACCCCTTATCGTCCAAAGGAAACATAAAGAACTCCGGTTCTGGACCTACCTGCATGCTGTATCCCATACTTTTCGCTTCCTGCAGAGCTTTGTTCAGGGCATAACGTGGGCAGCCAATAAACGGTTGGTCCTCAGAATCATATATATCGCAGATAAACCTTATAGTTTTACCGGCGGATACTGGACTCGTCCAAGGCAAGACCAAAAACGAATTAATATCCGGTTTCAAATACATATCCGATTCTTCGATACGCACAAATCCCTCTATTGACGAGCCATCAAACATTAATTCGCCATCCAAGGCCTTTTCCAACTGTTCAACAGGGATAGAAATGCTCTTCATCACTCCCAAGATATCGGTAAACTGCAAACGGATAAACTTAACGTTCTCTTCCTGGACAATCCTAAAAATATCTTCCCTATTCACGAAATACCCTCCTTTGAGTGTTTCATTATATCAACCAAATCAGGTTACCATATATATTCATGTCTATCAATCAAAAGATTATTATTAGAAAAGAAACCAGCATAATAGTGGCTAGCATTACTTTGAAGGCAATTCCTGAAAATAGTCCAATAACGGCTCCAGCACCTGAGCGCATAGCCTTGTTCCAGTCGTTCCCCTGTAAAAATTCCCCCACGATGGCCCCTATCCAGGGTCCGAGCAAGAGCCCCAGAGGCGGAAATATAAACAATCCGACAAAGCTGCCCAATACTGCCCCGTAGAGTCCTTTTTTACTGGAGCCAAAATATTTAGCACCCATATAGGTAGCCAAATAATCAACAAACAAAGAGAGAACCGTGACTCCGGCAATAATGACCAAATATCTGGGACTTATAGTTTGAAATCCTTCGTGCCAGCCATAAGCGGCTATAGCAATAAAAACTAACGGCACACCTGGAATTATGGGCACAAATGTCCCGGCAATTCCCACCATAATAACCACCAGGGTAAGTACCAATATCCAACCATCCATAAACCATTCTCCTTCCTTTAATTATTATGCCCGTTGTTAAGTTTATTATTGATTATGAGTCCTGATCCGATTAACATGGCCTTAGGGCGACTTCATCCTGAGCTTGCGGCTGGGGGAGTGGTTCATCTCCCTCAGTAAGTGCCCTATAGAACCTAACCTGACCTGACCTTTAGTATGCGCCTAGGGGACATTCCCCTTAAGGGGTGTGTCCCCTTACCTTATTGATTTGTCCCCTTACCTTAAACCCCGTCTAGTAAATGTTTAACTACGAAGCGACAGTGCTCATAAGTTAAACCACCCTGTAAGTAAACCACATAAGGTTCCCTTAAGGGTGCATCACAGGATAATTCAATAGAAGAGCCCTGAATGAATGTTCCCGCCGCCATTACAATCTGGTCATTATAACCCGGTACTTGCCCATATTCCAACCTTACATCACTATCCACCGGCGAATTGTTCTGCACTATTTGACAGAAACGAATTACCTCGGCAGCGTCTTTCATCTTTATCGCCTGAACAATGTCACCGCGAGGTTCTTCCCAGCGGGGATAGACCTCATAGCCGCGTTTTTCAAAAACGTGAGCGAGCAGAGCAGCTCCTTTTAAAGCCTGTAGAACAGTATGCGGGGCCATAAACAGACCCTGATACATCAATCGGTTATTGATAAGGCTGGCCCCCAACTCTTTACCCAGCCCGGGCGCCGTAATATGGTAGGCAACTTCTTGCACCAAATCTTTTCTGCCGGTGATATATCCACCGGAGGGAACCAACCCCCCACCAGGGTTTTTGATCAATGATCCGGCGATGAGGTCTGCCCCTACCTGGTTAGGTTCGCGTAAATCGGTAAATTCCCCATAGCAATTGTCCACAAATATAATCGTATCCGGATTGGCACTTCTAATCGTATTAACCAAAATCTCCAAATCGTCAATTCCCAGCGACGGTCGCAAACTGTAACCGCGCGACCTCTGCACCAGCACCAATTTGGTGTTGGCACCAATACTGGCCTTAATCAGGGACAAATCCGGTTTACCAGCGAGGCTGAGCAGAACCTCCTGATATTTGATCCCCCTTTCAACCAGAGTCCCTCTAGCCGCAGGATTTTTGCCGATTACTTTCAATAACGTATCATAAGGACTTCCCAGCACGGAAATCATTTCATCACCAGGTCTCAAAAGAGCCATCAAGCAGGCTGAAATAGCATGCGTACCCGAAACAATCTGGGAGCGAACCATAGCGTCTTCGGCTCCCCATACTTCTGCATAAATATCTTCTAATTCGTCGCGGCCCATGTCACCATAACCGTAGCCGGTAGAAGAATTAAAATAGTTATCTCGGACCCTATGTCCGTGAAACGCTTTAAGTATTTTTTCCTGATTATAATAAGCTGTTTCCTCATACAATGAGAAAACGCCACGCAAAGACTTCTCTGCCTGGCGTATCAATGTTAAGGCATCCAAATTGCTTCCACCACTTTCATAAGTAAATCCTATTCTATAATCTATACCAGATCTTCAGGTAAATCAATTTCTTCAATCATCATCAAATCCTTGCGGGTTAGATATTCTCGATCTACAATTCGCAAAGCCTGCAACCTGATTGACTTCTCCACTAAATTTCGTATATATCGAGCATTACCGCTATGCGGGTGGCGCATTTTAGTAAACTCCTCCAGGTTGCACTTTAACTTCCAGCGGCATCTATTACTTAGTTCATAATCTCTTTCAGCATACATTTGTAAGGCAATTCTAAAAAGCTCGTCATTATCGTAGTCTACAAAATCAATCTGCACCGGAAATCGCGAGCGAAGACCCGGGTTAGATTTCAGGAAAATATCCATTTCATGGCGATAACCGGCCAGGATAACAATAAGATTATCACGATTATCCTCCATAGCTTTGACCAGGGTAGCAATCGCTTCTTTACCAAAATCTTTTTCTCCTCCCTGAGCCAAAGTATAAGCTTCATCCACAAAAAGGATTCCTCCCAGGGACTTCTTGATGATTTCTTTGGTCTTTTGGGCGGTATGACCGATGTATTCGCCTACCAGATCGGCTCTTTCAGCTTCAACCAGATGTCCTTTGCTTAGTACCCCAATATCGTGAAATATCCGGCCCAAAATTCGGGCCACCGTAGTCTTGCCAGTCCCTGGATTGCCTTTGAAAACTGCATGCAACACGGTAGGACAGGCTTTCAACTGTTTTTGAGTCCTTTGTTTCTGAATCAAGGAAAATGCAGTTACTTCGGCAATATTTCTTTTTACCGGTTTTAGACCAATTAGCTGTTCCAACTCATTAAACGCGTCAGTGCGGGCAAACGAAAGTGGAGCCACCTCTTGATCGGCAACAACCGCCTGGTTCTCAGCCGCAACCGTTTTAAACTTCATGGATATTTCCATTCATACCACCACTTCTAATCAAAATCTTACTTATATATATGAAAAATAGCTCAAAGTGGTGACACTATAGTCGATTATACCAGTTGTTTTAAGTTGATATGTATTTTAAAACTGGGGACCGCTGGGTTTGAAGCCCCTGCCCAGAACCTCGATCGTTTCATTGATCGTTATAAAGGCCTGAGGATCAATCTGAAAGACAATCTCCTTCAAGCGTGGCAATTGGGTTCGAGCCACAGTAACCAAAATGATGTTGCGGATTTCTCCGGTATAAGCTCCTCGTCCCTCTAAATAAGTACACCCACGATTAAGATTTTCCATGATCGCGGCCGCTAGCTCCGTACATTGCTCGGATACTATCATGGCAGTTTTGCTCACATTGGAACCTGATTGTACCGCATCAACTACTTTACCGCTCAGGAAAATCGATATAGAAGTATACAGGGCTAACTCCAGGTTGGAAACAAACATGAAAACCCCGACGATTATCAGATTAATAGCAAAAAAAATACTGCCTAAATTATACCCGCGCTTATTACTTATCATCACGGCTATGATATCCGTTCCTCCGGATGAACCTTTACTGCGCAGACTGATTCCGCTGCCCAGACCTGATAGTACTCCCCCCAGCACGGCAGATAACAGCAAATTGTCAAGTCCCAGATCCAGTTGCCAATTCTGGGTCATCTTAAGGAAAAAGGTTAGCGATAGCATCCCGATAAGGCTGTAAAAAGTAAATCGCTTACTGACAAATTTATATCCGGCGATAAAAATAGGTACGTTAAGACCCAGGTACCATACCCAAATGTCCACTCCGATAAGATATTTGAGGATAATGGAGATTCCGCTGACCCCTCCAGTCAGGAAATGGGCCGGTACCAATACCAGTTGGATTGAAATGGAGAGCACTAAGGAGCCCAGCAGAATGCCCAAAATGTCTTGCCAGGCAATCTTCTCTTTAAATCGTTGCAGGGAAGATGCTACTTTGCCCATCTGCTTACCTATTTGCATGATCTCCCCTCCTCATTTCAGAACACCTTTATCGTTGCCGGCCACTTATAACTTATCCAGGCTTAATATCTGGTTTGATATTCCTTATATATTGAAACTAGATCACACCCAAGCATGATTACCTATTATAAGATTGAATATTAGCCCCCTTGGAAAGAAAGCTATGCTTAATCATCCTCATTTCTAATATCCATGTTGATGACTCCTATAGGCTTTAAGGGTGCAACCGTTGAAATGGCATGCTTGTACACTAGTTGCTGGCGTCCTTCCAGCTCGACAATAACCGTAAAGTTGTCAAAACCCCTGACCAGACCTTTTAGCTGAAAACCATTAACCAGGAAAATAGTTACCATTACCTTGTCTTTCCTGACCTGATTCAGAAAGGCATCTTGTAAATTGAACTGGTTCTTAGTCACCAAGATAAATCCCCCTATATATTATTTTCTAAATTGTCGTTTTTTGAACAATACCTTCTTATATTCTACATGCTACATAATTGTCCTTCCACCAAATCACACATTTTTTTTAGTAAAGCCTTGGAGTCGGAATATTCTGCCACATTGATCCACTGAATACGCTTGTCCTTGTTAAACCAGGTATATTGCCTTTTGGCATAACGACGCGTCTCCCTTTTGATCTCTTGTAAGGTCTCGGTCCAGGTTGTCCAACCCTCCAAATAGCCAAATATCTGTTGGTAGCCCAAAGCCTTCATGGAATTCAGGGATAAATCATAACCTTTCTCTCTCAGCTCTGCTACTTCTTCCACCAAGCCGTCAGCTATCATTTGGTCCACCCTTCCTTCTATGCGGGCATATAGCTGGTCTCGGGCCAGGAAGAGTCCTACTGCCGCGAGTTGATAGGCCAAACGGTTTCTGGTCTGGAAGTCCGAGAAGGCCTGGCCCGTCAGGTCATATACTTCGAGGGCCCGTATCAGTCTTTTTTTATCATTCAACCCTATTTTCAAAGCATACTCCCGATCAACCAGGAGGGCTTGTTCATATATATACTCGATTCCCTTTTCTTGATATAACTGTTCCCATTTGGAGCGTATTGCATCCTTCGACTCCATTGGGAAAAAGTCAAAATCATCGACTACCGCCTGGTAATATAGTCCGGTTCCCCCCACTAAGATGGGAATGTTCCCTCGCTCAGTAATATGGTTGATTTCCTGCTGAGCCAGCTTCTGATAGTCAGCCACCGTAAATGCAACATCGGGGTCCACTATGTCAATCAAATGATGAGGTACGCGACTTAACTCGGCCCGACTGGCTTTGGCCGTACCAATATTCATGCCCCGATAAACCTGCATGGAATCGCAGGATATTATTTCTCCCCTTAACTTCTGGGCCAGGCTTATCGATAGCTCGGTTTTACCGACTGCAGTTGGGCCCACCAGGGCGGCTAATTTCAGCATGTAACTCTCCTGTTATCATATAAACATTTTTACCCGGCATCGATAACCCCATATGCAATAGGGTTGTGCTTGCTGCCACTTACCTTTTGGAAACCTAATCTTGCAATTTCCCCATCTGTCTCCAAGGTCTTCAATACTACTCGTTTTCTAGCTACCCGACAAGCTTCCTTAATCGTATCCTGGCTCAGAGAATTATGATTGGCTAATTTCCGCAAAGGCGATATAGGTTGACTCCGCCACAGCGGCTTTATGAACATAGGATCAAAATAAACTATATCATACGATTGATCTGCCTGCTGGCCTAGAAATTCTTGATGATCACGGTTGATTACTTCTATTCTGCTGATGGCCTGATTTAACCATGGCATATTGCCCTGGTAAAGCTTCATACCCCATCTGATAACCTCGGCAACTGCAGGGTGGTATTCCAGACCGGTAATTAGACCGGTTTCACTAAAATAGGCGGCTACAATCGCATCTGCTCCCATCCCCAGGGTACAGTCCAGAAAACTGTCGCCCTTTTGCAATTGGCAAGCCTGGACGAGCAAGTCGGCCCGGCCCTTTTTACGGAACTCAGCGATCCTGACCTTGGCCATACTGGGATGGAAAAACAACTTCTCATTATCAAAATAAAGAATCGGGCCTGCTGTCTCCCATACTATAACGCCGGCTGCGTTATGTTCGGCGGCTAGCTTTTTCAAGCTGCAGCTACGGCGCGGAACATAGGTAAAATGACTGGCCCTGATAAATTCCGCCAGGGTATCACTAACCGTATCTACGGACTGGGGAGTGGTAACGATAAACTTCATTATTATTTCCTCTTAAAACGTTTATCCAATTCCTGATGGCTCATTTGAATGATAGTAGGTCTGCCATGGGGACAGTTCTGGTAATTGTCCACCTGCAGCAGGTCGTTAATAATCATGGCCATTTCTTGCCGGGTTAGACTTTGACCCGCTTTAATCGATTGTTTACAAGCCATCATCGCGAAAACCTCATTTTTTAGATCAGGGGGTGGTTCATTTTCATAGAGTTCCAATATTTCGCCGATGAATTCCAGCTCACGCCCCTGCAATAGAGATGGAGCCGACCTGATAATAGCCGTATTTGCCCCTAATTCTTCAATATCGAAACCTATCTCCTTTAATTGAACTAGTTTTGACGCCAACCGGTCCATCTGCGCACTGGAGAGATCAATAGCCAGCGGCAGGGCTAACCGTTGCGAATCATAGGCGGTCGAACTATTCTCCCGCAAACGATGGTAGTTTATTCGTTCATGGGCAGCATGCTGATCTACCATCCAGAGAATTCCATCCTTTTCCACTAAGATATAGGAATTAAAGCATTGTCCAATGACTGCATATTCGCTAGTATCTGGAATCAGGGTGGTCGGAGTCATTCTGGCCCCCTCAATAACTTGGGCTGATAAATCGGTGCTTGGAAAAGATAATTCCTGATCGCTCACTATACTGGCCCCTGGACCCCTATAGTTGGTGTAAGAGTTGGTTCTACCAGTTCCCCAACCGGTCCAGGATTGAACTGATGATTCCAAATCGGTAATAGCCCCACTAGCTGAATATGATGATTTCTCCAGGGTGTCCCTAATCGCTCGGCTAACCAGGTGGAAAATAGCTTTCTCATCGCGAAAACGAATTTCGGTTTTTTGGGGATGAACATTTACATCCACCTTATCACTATCAATCGTGATAAACAGAATAACCGCCGGGTATTCACGGGCTAGCAGGTGCCCCCGGTAGCCTTCATCCACAGCTTTGGCTAACATCGGACTCTTAATAAACCTATTATTAACATAAAAGAGCTGATTCTTACGGTTCATCCGCCGATAGTCCGGTTTAGAGATTAGACCCTGCAGGGCGTAACTTTCTCCCTGCCACCCTATCCTGATAAAATTAGCGGAAAAATCCTGGCCGTAAATAGATACAACGGCGTCCTCCAGCAACATTAGTGGTGAGCTGCTGCAAACATCAGATGCACCCGCAGGGTGATTGCCTTTACCGGGGGTCTTAAAATAGAGCTTTTTCTCATTAGCATATGAAAATGAAATATCCGGACGAGAAAGAGCGAGTTTAATCACTGTTTCATGGATATGGATTCCCTCGCTCACGGGTGATTTCAAAAACTTCTTGCGGGCCGGAGTATTAAAAAAAATATCGCTGACAATGATCTTGGTTCCGGGAGCAGTCGGATAAGGTTCGATTTGGTCGATCCTGCCTCCTTCCAGAAGCATCCGGATTCCCGCACAATCCTCACATTGGCTGTATAATTCTATCTTACTGACCGATGCAATACTAGGTAAAGCTTCGCCCCGAAAACCCATGGTATGAATCTGCAGTAAATCCGATTCGGCCGAAATTTTACTGGTAGCATGGCGTTGGAAGGCCAAGGCGGCATCGCTGGCAGCTATACCCACCCCGTTATCAGCCACTTCAATCCGGTCAATACCGCCGCCAGCCGTATAAATATTAATACGGCTGCTGCCAGCGTCAATGGCGTTCTCAACCAATTCCTTGACTACCGAAGCCGGTCTTTCCACAACTTCTCCAGCGGCTATTTTATTAACCAGCCTATCATCCAGCAGCTGAATCCCCATCTTACAAGACCGTTTCCAAACTGAGGGCAGATTCCCGACATTTGTATTTATCATTGGCCCGATCTTGCAAGTAGACATAGTCATATTTGCTGCGACTGGCAGTCATATCTTCATAGAGCTGCTGCGCTTCGGCCTGGCATTCCGGGCATCCATAGCTGGGAATGCTGAGACAGTAAACCCGATTCAGACCATACCGTGGATTTTGGGCACTGGATTCAATTATGCGATAACCGGCACAGTGTTCACACATGCGTAACTGGGTAGATTGTTCCTCATGAATGCCATCGGTGTCATAGAATATACTTTTATATTGGCTATACATCCTCTTATGTTCCAGGCGGTTGCGGGCAATAACTTCTTCCCGGCGCCGGAAATTTGCTAACTGGGTGGCCACTAGCTTTTGTATATACTGCAGGTTCGAGGCAGATTCCTTGAAGCGGGCCGGAGAATAATCCGGCTCCCTGAGGTTGGAGTAATCTATGCCTGCCATAGCCATTATTATACCCATATTTACATAAGGCAAAGCCGTTTCCACCGAGTATCCGCCTTCCAATACTGCGATATCCGGAGCTAGTTTACTATTGAGGAGCGCATAGCCCTGCGCTGAAAAGCTCATATTGGCCAGGGGGTCACTGTAATGGTTGTCCTGGCCGGCGGAGTTCACGATCAACTCCGGCTTAAATTCATTTAAGATCGGCAGAACCAGATTATCCAGCACATAATGTATCCCCATATCGGTGGTGCGGGGAGGTAAAGGTATGTTTATGGTAGATCCATAGGCTAACGGTCCACCTAACTCCTCGACAAAGCCAGTACCCGGATACAGAGTTCGGCCATCCTGGTGAAAAGAAATAAACAACACATCCGGATCATGCCAAAACATTTCCTGGGTACCATCTCCATGATGCACATCTGTATCCACAATGGCAATTTTACGCAGCCCGTATCGTTTGCGCAGGTATTCAACCATGATGGCTTCATTGTTAATGTTACAAAAGCCCCGGTTACCATGCGCTACCGTCATAGCGTGATGACCGGGTGGTCTCACTAAAGCAAAACCATTTTTCACCTCACCATTCATGACCGCATCAGCTATGACCAGCGCTGAGCCGGCAGACACCAAATGGGCCTCGGTTATCTGCGCATCAATGTCAGGCACGCAAAAATGAACCCTTGCAATATCTTTTCTCTCCGCCATGCGCGGCTTATATTCCCTAATCTGGGGCAAATCCATAATCCCCTCTTCAAATATCTGATCACGCGTGTATAGCAGCCGTTCCTCCCTCTCGGGATGGGTTGGAGATATAGCCCAGTCAAAAGCCGGGAAAAATATTAATCCAGTTGGTTTCATTTGCTCACCCCCTGATATGCATCAATTAACCCAGGTGATATTTGTATTCCCAGGTCATATATTTTACCTACCGTATCCCAACCGCGGATTACATTAAACTGTTCCTCCAGGAAGTATTCGGCCTGGGTCGCATAGTGCTCCATGCCTCTGGCCTTGGCCAGCTCCAATAAATGATGCTTGGCCAGCTCCTGGGCATCCCTCATTTGAAAAGATCGGCCAGCTGGAAGGCTGCCCCTTAACCCATCCTGGTCTATGGTGAAAACCTTATTCTGGGTATCAATATGAACCTGCAAGGCTAGTGTAGGCCGAGCCACGCAGGCCCCCAGGGCATTCGCCACCGCAGCGTATTCAGGTATTCTATAGGCAACCTGCATGTGTTCAGCCAAACCGGGTACAATTGACGCTGCTGCCGCCCCAATCCCTATCAGCTCCTGAACGTCGAATTTACGACCGTTCACTACTTCCCAAACTCGGTAGGCCGGCTCATTCTCCCATTCGCGGAACATCTCCTGGATGGCTGCCTGAATGCGGTTAAATACTATATCCTCAACCGCCTGGCACAGGGTTTCCACCTCAATACCGGTACTTTTAAGCAGTTCCGCAATTTTGGTGCTTGATTGCGCTGGCAACCCAATCCCTAATTGGTATTTAACGTTTAATGCATCTGTTACCGTAGGATATTCTCCTCCGAAACAGGCTGCATAGTCCCTGCGCTTACTCTCCACGTTAATATTACCCTGATTAATGCTAATGGGACTATCACCCCCCAGAGGGATAGAACGTACTGAGAATGCACTGACATGAGTATAATGACCTAGTAACCGGGCGCCTTTGGATGCATAAAGGGGACGTCCATTTATCAAGAGCGATATATCTACAGTTGTGCCGCCGATATCCAGAACTACTGAGTTCTTAGGATCTATGGTCAAGGCTATGGCCCCCATGGTACTGGCTGCAGGGCCGGAAAAAGCTGTCTCACAGGGCTTGAACCGCGAAATTTGCAGGGGCATGGTACCGCCATCGGCCTTTAATACATCAACCGTGGTATCAATTCCTCTGGCGAGCAAAGCTTTTTCAATTTCATCGGCAAAATGCTCCCAGGCCGATTGGGTCATTATTGAATAATAAGTGGTCACCATGCGGCGCATAAAGTTTAGCTGGCCGGCTGTCTCGCTGCCAATCGCTACTGCTATCTGGGGATCTTGCGCCATGATAATTCGGCGCACTTCTTTTTCTTGACTACTATTACGGTTAGAGAATTTGCCAACTACCGCCACCTTTTTGATACCTTGCGCTTTAATTGCCTCGCCGGCCTTTTTCACTTCTAGCGGATCGATGGCTTCCAGTTCCCGCCCTCTAAAATCAATGCATCCTTTTAAAAAATAGCTATGGGGGAACAAACGGTACACATCTACTGGCAATCCCGGCCCCGGCAACAACAGCAAGGCGGTTTGGTCACCACTTTCGGTAGCCAGCAAGTTGGTTACCAAGGTAGTACTGAGTACAATCCTGCTAATCGCCTCTCCATCTGCTGCGCTTAATAAATCATCCAGGACCTTTAGTAGGGTGGTCTTTAAATTATGTTTATCAGTAGGATGTTTCACCGTGTTGACTATGGATTTGCCATCGAACAATACCCCATCCGTAAAGGTACCCCCGACATCAATTCCTATTAGCA
>CAZYJA010000013.1:16101-20653 GCA_964647245.1 uncultured Syntrophomonas sp.
TTAATTCGTGCAATTACTCCCGACAATTCCTACTTCCC
Organism: uncultured Syntrophomonas sp.; assembly: GCA_964647245.1. GTDB lineage: Bacteria > Bacillota > Syntrophomonadia > Syntrophomonadales > Syntrophomonadaceae > PHAA01. The sequence goes on from CAZYJA010000013.1 coordinate 16,140, forward strand.
AGCACTTTCTTTCCACCGGTACAATGTCATCAAAGCATCACGAGGACTTAAACTATCTATATTAAGCTGTTCCAGTTCTTCCAAAATGATATTTCTCTCTTCTTGAAAAAGACTCAATTGTTCACAGCCGCCTTTTTTCTTCTGGTTGCCCTCGTCTATTTCCAGACCATCTAAAATATTGTAGGCTCTGGCAATAATGCTATTAGGAATCCCCGCTAATTTAGCCACATGGATGCCATAACTCTTGTCAGCCTTGCCGGGTAGAACCTTTTTTAAAAAGCTTACCACTTCTCCGGTTTCCAATACCGATACTGACAAGTTGAAAATGCCGGACCGACTTTCAGCTAGCCGGGTCAATTCGTGATAATGAGTTGCAAAAAGGGTTTTGGCCTCAATTTTGTCATGTATAAATTCACTGGCCGCCTGGGCAATACTAAGTCCATCGTAGGTGCTGGTTCCCCGACCAATTTCATCAAGTATGACCAGGCTGTTCCTGGTGGCACTGTTAATAATCCTGGCTAGTTCCAGCATTTCTACCATGAAAGTACTCTGACCCGCAGCCAGGTCGTCGGAGGCCCCTACCCGGGTAAAGATTCGGTCAACTATAGAGATTTTAGCTTCATCAGCCGGAACAAAGCTGCCCATCTGGGCCATAATAATCAAAATAGCGGTCTGCCGCATATAAGTGCTTTTGCCGCCCATGTTGGGCCCGGTGATAATCGCAAAGCGATTAGTTTGGTCATCCAGTTTTATATCATTAGGAACAAATCGTGCATCAGGCAATGCCTTTTCAACCACCGGATGACGTCCCTTTTTTATTTGTATTTTGCCATCCTGGCTCAAAACCGGCCGCACATAATCATTAAGATAAGCCACCTGGGCCAGGGAAGCTAAAATGTCCAGAACAGCTACCTTCGCTGCACTATCCAGGATAGCAGGGATATATTCCTGCAGGTTGTCGCGTATCTCCAGGAAACAGTTGTATTCCAGCTCATATAATTTTTCCCTGGCCCCCAGAATTTTAGCTTCATAATTCTTCAATTCCTCGTTAATGAATCGCTCCGCATTAACCAGAGTCTGTTTTCTTATGTAATTTGGAGGAATTGCAACCCGATTGCTATTGCTAATTTCTATATAATAGCCAAATACTCGGTTAAAGCCTATTTTTAGTGACTTAATCCCAGTCCGTTCCTTTTCGCGAACTTCAAAGTCAATCAACCAGGTTTTACCCTCTGAACCCAGGCGTTTCAGTTCATCAATTTCTTCCCGGAAACCCTCTTTTATGATTCCACCTTCTTTTATGGATAGAGGTGGATCATCATGAATGGCCTTAGCGATGGTTTCATAAACCTCCGCCAGGGGATTAAGCTGAGCCAATCCTTGGAGTAAATGGCATTTACAGTTGACCAGGATCTCCTTAAGCAGCGGGAGTACCCCCAGCGATTTTTTCAAAGCCAGCAAATCCCGCGGGCTGATTAGACCGCTGCCAAGTCTACCCGCCAAACGTTCCAAATCGTAGACCTTGTTTAGCAATTCCCGGCTCTCCTGGCGCAGTTTCAGTCCTATTAATAATTCTTCCACCGCATCCAGACGCATATTCATTGGGGCAGTATTGGCCAGTGGTTGTTCTACCCATTTGCGGAGAGATCTTTTCCCCATGGGGGTCTGGCATAGATCCAAAACTGCCAGTAATGATCCCTCCTTCTTCCCATCGCGGAGTGAAGCAGTGAGCTCCAGGTTCCTGCGGGTTACAGCGTCCAATTCCATGAAACTGCTCTTTTGATAAACCGAAATGCTGTGGATCTGATTAAGCTTGGATTTCTGGGTGAGGTTCAAAAACGACATGATGGTTCCTGCTGCCATTACTCCCGCGGTATAACCCTTTAAGCCATAATCATCCAAGCTGGGCACGCCAAAATGTTGCCTTAATACTTGTTGGGCCTCTTCCAGAGTCCTTATATCTTGATTTATTCTGGTAAACAACATATCCTTGCGCAAGAAATCATCCCGCCACAATGAGTCCAGGCTACTTACCGCCGGCAACAGGCATTCTACGGGATTGACCCTTTGCAACTCGCTGTCCAGAGCCGCCTTGCCATCCGCACCGCTCAATTCAGTAACCCAAAAGGACCCGGTGGAAATATCAATGTAGGCAAAACCAATCAAATCTTCTTCGGCAATAATCGCTGCCAGGTAATTGTTTTTACCCTCATCCAGCATCAAATCATCCAATATGGTTCCCGGGGTAATGATGCGGGTTATTTCCCGTTTAACAATGCCGGTTGACTGCTTGGGGTCCTCTACCTGGTCACAGATGGCAACTTTGTAGCCCTTGCTGATTAAACGGGCTATATAGTTATTAACCGCGTGGTGGGGTACCCCACACATAGGAACCTTGGTGCCGCCTCCGTCCCGAGCGGTTAGAACAATCTCCAATTCCCGCGAGGCAGTCTGGGCATCTGCAAAAAACATTTCATAAAAGTCACCGAGACGGAAAAGGAGAATTGAATCCTGCTGGTCTTTCTTAATGCGCAAATATTGTTCCATCATGGGTGTATAGCCTGCCACTTTATCCAATACCTCCCTGGGATATATAGTTTAAAATGCCAGCAAGCAAGGCTAAGAACTTTTAGCCTCAGACCGTCAAAAAGGCACCCTCCGGGCACCACACTCTGGAGTGCAACCGATGCTCCCTCGCCGGTCGCTTTCAATAGGACGCTGATGTTCGCTTCACTCACGAATATTGTCGCTAATAGCTGCGTTAATTCGGAATACCCGTTCAATCGGACGTCATATCCGGGGACCTTCCTCTACAGGGTGTTTCCCCCAACCGTAAACGCACCTCAATCCCAGGCCTTCGATTGCCTTGCTCTTAACCTTTGTTGCTCGCTCTGACAGGGTGTTGACTTTATCGACACCTTGAGATTTAGTTATTTTAAGGCTTTCTTCCGATAATTTTTTAGCATCTAGCCAAGGTTAGCCAGGATCTGGTTCAAATCTAGCCTGGCGGGAAGGCGGCAGGCACTTGGGACCACCAGCGCCCCTTCAGCTAGATGCCGCAGCTGCCACCGCAGGAACTACAGTCGGAAGAACACTCTTGCTCAGATATAGCCTGATTCAGGGCAAAATACACCCCCTGCATCAGGTTGTTAAATTTCTCTTGCACCTGGATAAGTTCTTGCACTATGGGATTACTGCTGAGCTGTTGCTGCAATACTTCTAAGTGGTTCTCTTCGTTAGGTGTAACCAACAGGCCATCTTTTAACTTGTGGTCCGCCTTATCCCTGGCTTCCTGGTAACGCATAATCAATTCGGAAGCCTCCGGGTCCTCACCAAGTCTAACTTGCATTGCTTTTAGAGCATCAATTTCAGCTGATTGGGATATGGCCGAACCTAATTCAAAGGCCATTTTGATAATTTCATCGGTATTCATTATAAAATCCTCCCTTTTTCATATTGGATAATTCACCCTCTAAGTACCACCGGTGGCAAAAGCGTGTCAAAAGGACCGTCCATAACACGTTTAATCTCCTATGGTTTCGGCAAATACCGAAAATGTCTTGCCCTTAGTTATTCTAACATTTATTAACTTTCCTATTAAGTCTTTCGACCCCGAAAATATGACAATGCGATTATTGCGGGTGCGGGCAGTTAATTTCTCCTCATTGGTTTTACTGACGCCTTCCACCAGAACATTTTGAATGCTTCCCTCCAGGGATTTATTTAATTCCGCTGCGATTCCATATTGCAGCTTGTTTAACCTTAAAAGTCTTTGCTTCTTAACCTCCAGGTCCAGCTGATCATCCATGAGGGCGGCTCTGGTTCCGCTGCGAATAGAATATAAGAAAGTAAAGGCGGCATCAAACCTGACCTTATCAACCATATCCAATGTTTCCAAAAAGTCGGACTCGGTCTCGCCTGGGAATCCCACTATCAAATCGCTGGTTATGGCCACCCCAGGTATCCGCCTTCTCATCTTGTCCACCAGATTCAGATAATGTTCACGGGTATAGACGCGGTTCATCTTCTGTAATATCGTATTACTCCCAGCCTGCAAAGGAACATGAATGTGTTCGCAAATTTTCTCACCAGCCGCAATGGAGTCGATAAGTTTATCCGACATATCCTTGGGATGAGAGGTAGCAAAACGAATCCGCTCCAAACCTGCCACTTTATCAGCCATCATCAATAGATCGGCAAAATCATGTTCTTCGCTTAGACCTTTTCCGTAGGAGTTAACATTTTGCCCCAGAAATGTTATCTCTTTATAGCCGGAATCCACCAATTGTTTAACCTCGGTAATAATTTCCTCTGGTCGTCGGCTTCTTTCCCGGCCCCGCGTATATGGAACGATACAGTAACTGCAAAAATTATTACAACCATACATAATATTTACAAAAGCACTGATGCCTTCTTTGCGCCGTGAAGGCAAGGACTCAATAACTTCCCCATGCTGCTGCCAAACTTGAACCACTTTCTTTTTGGTGGTCTGGAACTGTTCGATTAAATAAGGT
>CAZYJA010000014.1:0-20570 GCA_964647245.1 uncultured Syntrophomonas sp.
TTTTAGTAGGTACCCATGCTCTCATTCAGGCCGAAGTTCATTTCCAACGACTTGGTTTGGCAGTAATTGATGAACAGCACCGTTTTGGGGTTAAACAGCGAGCTGAACTTAGCAACAAAGGAGCCATGCCGGATGTGCTGGTAATGACGGCGACCCCGATACCCCGCACCTTGGCACTTACTTTATATGGCGGCTTAAATGTGTCTCTAATCAATGAACTTCCACCCGGACGTAGGATGGTCAAGACCAAATACATAACTAGAGCGTTACGACACCAAGCGTACCGCTTTATCCGCTCTGAAATAGAAAAGGGACTTCAGGCCTATGTTGTATGTCCACTGGTGGAGGAATCCGAGAAACAGGACCTACAGGCTGCGGTTACGCTTTATGAAGAACTGAAGTCTGAAGTTTATGCGGATCTGAGAGTAGGTTTGTTGCATGGCCGAATGAAATCCGGTGAGAAAGAATTTGTCATGGCAAAATTTAAAACCGGTCACATAGATATCCTGGTAGCTACTACTATTGTGGAAGTCGGGGTGGATGTTAGCAATGCTTCAGTTATGCTCGTTGAACATGCGGAGCGTTTTGGGTTATCCCAGTTGCATCAATTACGCGGCCGGGTAGGCCGGGGCTCTGCCCAGTCTTATTGCTTTTTAATTGGTAATCCCAAAACCGATGAGGCCATAAGACGTTTGCAGGCTATGGAGAAAACCAGTGATGGGTTTGAATTGGCCAATGAGGATCTTTTGATTCGCGGGCCGGGCGACTTTTGGGGAGTAAAGCAGCATGGTCTTAATGAACTAAAGGTAGCGAACCTCTTGCGGGACCAGAAAATCATAACCTGGGCGACTGAAGCAGCGGCTGAGTTTACGCCCGAAGAGAGGACCACTCAAGTAATCGAGACCTTAATAACGCACAAATTTAAAAACTCGGCCCAAATCGCTCGTAACTAAGTCTTATTCTGATAGTTGCCTAATATTAAAATAAAAACCGAAAAAATGCTCATCATAATACTGCAGCTTTTAATAACTGCAGTATTTTTTTGGCTGGCGGTGGATGGCCGGCAATACTCCTGTAGTGGTTGGCCTTTAAGGATCGACCAATAGGAGTATAAAAATTTCACTATATTAAGATTGGAGATGATGGATTTGAAAAAGCAGTTTAACCAGAGTTCTAACCAGGATCGGCAGGAGACCGGCAAGAAAACTAAGGCGGTCAGGTTGGATAAGCTCAAGTTTGAAGTGGGGCAAGAAATGGGCCTTTATCCAAAAGAAAAAAATAAAAATAGTTGAAAATACTTCTAGCATATAAGTTTGGACTCAGGACAGAATAAGACTACACAAGAAAAGGAGGTGAGTTTAAATGGCAAGAAGTAATAGCAATAGACTTTTAGTACCTGAAGCAAAGGCTGGTATGGATAGCTTTAAAATGGAAGCTGCCGGAGAAGTAGGAGTTAACCTGAAACAAGGTTACAATGGAGATTTGACTTCCAGAGAAGCCGGCAGCATTGGGGGCCAGATGGTTAAGAAGATGATTCAGTCTTACGAGCAGAGCAAAGCAGGCAGCAGCATGAAATAATAGCTTAAACCACTAACTAACGAAACTAACCTGAACAGGCGGATTAATAGTCATATTATCCGCTTGTTTACAATTTCTGGGCCAAGTAAATTGGTACCCGCGCCAGCCGTGCCGGAGCGGATACCAAAGAAGGGAACGAACTTGGCGGGCAGAGTTAACCGTTTAATGGGCGTAAAGTTCTAATTGCTCCATAGATATGCCGGGGAAGAGGGAAGTAGCTACTCCCAGTGCTATGATGCGGGAAGAGTTTTCAATTATATCATCAATCTCTTTAGGGGTAACTGCTAGACTCCCGCCAAAATAGGAAAGGGTATCTTTTATAGAATTAGTAGCCATAATCTCATTAAAGGTAGCCCCGCTGCTCACGCAAAATTTTTGAATAGCCTGGTTGGCGATAACGGCTGCATTTACAATAGTGGGGCAACCTATGGCTATAACTGGTACTCCTAAGTCTTGCTCGGTTAAGGCATGACGAACATTGCCAACGCCGCCGCCGGGCTGGATTCCGGTATTACCCATTTGGATAGTGGTACCAATACGATCTACATTTTGAGCTGCCAGAGAATCTACTACCACTAAAACCGCAGGTTTAACCTTTTCTACCAGGCCTTTGATTACTTCAAAGGTTTCCAGGCCGGTAATTCCCAGGACTCCTGGAGCTATGCCACAGGTTGGACGCATTCCTTCCACCAAGGCTTCAGGGGCGTACTGGTAATAGTGTCGGGTTATAGGGCTATATTCAATAAATTTAGGCCCGAGCGAGTCAGCCGTAGCCCGCCAATTGCCTAACCCTACTAAAAGTACGACATCTTTGGGCTGGAGAGTATTATTAAGTAAAGCAGGCATGCTTTTATTCATAGCCTGGATTATTTCTTCCTTAACATAGGGATCATTAATTTTTAAAGGCGGGGATTCTATAGTTACATAAGTACCTATGGGGCGTCCCATATTTTTAGCACCCTGGCTATCCTTGATGGTGATGGTAGTAATTTTTATTTGTTCCATCTTTTCAACTTTTTCCTCGACACCTTGAATTTCGCGGTTGGTAGTTCCTCGGACCAGATCTCGGGCTTCAACTGCTAAGTCAACGTTTAGACTGAAGTGGTTTAACAAGTGATTCATTTTATATACCTCCTTACAGATAATTATTGGTAAATGATTTGAATTCTATCCACTAAATTAAAATGGCGACCGAAGTCGCCATTTTGGGGAGAGGAGAATTTTGTAAAGTTGTTGGGGAGGGTTTGTTTACCAAGTTTTATTAACCCGGTACTAGTATGATTACCTGAATTTATATAAATATACATAGAAATGAAAATTTTTTAAAATTAAATTTTTCTGGTACAATCGAAAATAAAAAGAGGTAATTCATTCCTTTAATCGAAATTTAGTAAGGAGATGAAAACATTGCGAGTAATTACTGGTTTGGCTAAGGGCAAGAAGCTCAAAGCTCCGGCGGGACTGAATACCCGGCCGATAACCGATATGATTAAGGAAGCCCTTTTTAATGTCTTGGGAGATCGGGTTAGGGGTTCGACATTTTTGGATTTGTTTGCCGGCAGTGGCAGTGTGGGTATTGAAGCCCTCAGTCGAGGGGCCCGGAAAGTGGTTTTTGTGGATAGCTCGGGTGAAGCTATTAAAATTGTTAAGGAAAATCTAGCCAATTGCGGGCTGGAATCTGGTGGCGAGGTTTTTCGCAGCGATGTATTCAGAGCCTTAAGCCTTTTACAGCGCCAAGGCCTGCGGTTTGAGCTGATATACATAGATCCACCATTTACCAATGACCGAATATTTGATGAAGTAATGGCAACCGTGGGTACAGCTGACCTCTTGAAATCAGATGCAACTGTGGTGATACGCACACCCCGCAAAAAAGATATTTCGTCCACCTTCAATCAACTATTAAGATATCGTATTAGTAATTATGGAGAGTCGAACTTAAATTATTATAGTATACATAAGGAGGATACGAAGCATGATGGAGATTTTTCGCATATTGGATGAAATGGAGCTTTTGCTCAAGGGGACCCGAAAAGTTCCGTTAACAGGTGGAAAATCCCTGGTGGAGACCAATCGCTTTCTGGATCGGGTCGATCGGATGCGAGCGATATTACCAGAAGAATTGCAAACGGCTCGGTTGCTGCTGGCAGACCGAGAGAGAATTGTGAATGAAGCCTGCACCGAAGCCGAGAATTATGTAGAACAGTCTAAACATGAGGCCAGGCGCATGGTGGATGACAATGCCATCACCAAGAACGCCATAAGCGTTGCCGAAGATATTGTAGCCAAAAGTGAGCAAGTAGGGCAACAAATACGTCGTGACGCCGAAGAATATGCCGATGGGGTTCTAAGCCATATGGAATTTGTATTGCGCAAGGGGCTCGATACGGTAGTACAAGGTAGAGATCAAATCAGACAGGATTTAACCAATGATGATTATTAATAGCGCATCCGATAGGCCAGCCCTAACATTATCAGAATGAGAATCAGGCCAGCCAGCATACTATAAAGGGAAAATGACCAGGCATTGAAGGAATATAGGATTTTGTAAAGTGGTGGAGGCGTAAACCCCCCAGTGCTTATACTACCCGCTAGGAGAAAACGGTAAAGAATGGCGGTTATTAACATCGATAACATGACTTGCAGGGACCGGGCCAAGAGGTAAAAGGACAGGCGAACCGGAGTTCCAGCTACGATACTCATTATTTGGGCAATAATGGATAGGCCGCTGAAGCCCAGGATGGAACTAACTGCTAACAAGGTAGGCAGGGTTACGGGGTCATTTGCAATGGCGGTTTTGGCGCCCAGGGTGATTTCAAAGAAACCCATGCTCAAACCATAGGCCAGGGGATATGACAGATTCAATATGGCCAATATCTTGACCAGGCCGGTTGCCATTAAATCGATGAATCCCCAGAATGAAAGCATTCTAGTTAATACCGAAAATATTATGATAAAGCCGCCTACCGCAAATATATTGTTGAGAGCGTTCTTTATAGCATCGCCCAGGATTTTACCCATGCTGGATATGTTGGTTGAGCTTTTATTTATATCTGCGGGAGTCGGATTTCCTTGCTGAAACTGATAGGAACTATATAGTGGCTCTGGTTGAGATTTAAACCTCCATAACCAGCCTAATATAAAGTTTGACAGATAATGCGAGATGGCTAAAAGATATCCGGCAGCAGGACTTCCCAACATTCCTACTCCGATGGCTCCCACTATAAAAAGAGGGCTGGAATTATTAGTGAATGAGACTAGCCGTTCAGCTTCATCGGCAGTCAGCATTTTCTTATCATATAATTTGCGGGTGAGTATGGCACCTACTGGAAATCCGGAGGTAAAGCCCATAACCAAGACCAGCGAGCTACAACCGGGCAGGCGAAAAACTGGGCGCATCAGTGGTTCCAGCCAGGTTCCCAATATATTTACGAAATGCAAGGCTACCAGTAGTTCTGCCACGATGAAAAAAGGAAACAGGGCGGGAAACACGGTTGAGTACCATAATTGCATGCCAAGGGAGGCGGCGATCACAGTTTCCCGGGGATTAATTAACATAAAAGCAGTTAATATTAGAATAACCGCAATAAAAAGATAACTGGAATATTTGGTCACAGTATGATACTCCATTCAGTTGTTTTTAAGATATATATATGCAGGAGAATACAGTTCTTAGAATTAAGGGGGAATTGATGTGCCCCAAAAGCCTAAAATAGCACTGGTGCTAGGTGCTGGTAGTGCTAGAGGCCTGGCCCATATTGGTATAATACAGGTATTAATAGAGAATCATATTCCTTTTGATTTTATTGTGGGTAGCAGCATGGGTGCGATGGTGGGGACAATTTATGCCAGTGGAGCCAACATTTATATGCTGGACAAAATGGTAGAGTATATGAATACGCGCATGCTTTTTGATATTGGGGTTCCGCGCCTGGGCTTTATATCTGGCAAAAGAGTAAGCGACTTTTTAGATTTGGTGACCAAAAAAAGAAGCTTTAGTGAGCTGGATTTTCCCGTAGCCGTTGTGGCTACCGACCTCATTAGTGGAGAATCGGTAGTTATAGATGATGGTAAAGTCGCGGAAGCAGTGCGAGCCAGTATTTCCCTGCCTGGCATATTCGCACCGGTAATTAAGGGAGATATGGTCCTGGTCGACGGCGCAGTTAGTGACCGTTTGCCGATTAAGGTAGCCCGGGACCGGGGCGCTGATTTGGTGATAGCCGTGGATGTTACTTTTGGAACTGGTAAAAAGACCACGATAAGCAACACCATGGATGTAATATTGACTTCGTTGGATATAATGTCCAAGATTCACTTCGATAGTGTTTTTACTGATGCTGATATACTTATCCAACCAGCTGTTGGCCACATTAGTCCTCGTGAGTTTGATAAATCTCGAGAGGTCGTTGATTTGGGCCGCAAGGCTGCACAGGAAAAAGTTGAGGATATTAAACTTAAGATAGAGGCGTTCCGGAATTAGTTTCAACGCTGACTATCACGGGGGAGGTGGTAAAATCCTGGGAACCATGTCGGGTTGAAGAATTGGGATATAATAGGGTATAGATGTCCGTAGCACGTACATCCAAACCGAGCATAGCCTGCCGGGCAGGTTTACTCTTATCCAGGCAGGCTTTTTTCACCTCGCTGCCGCGATTAAGGACCAATAACTTCGATTTATTTTTAATGGTCTGCAGGATTTTTTGCCCTTGTATAGAAAAGCCTAAAATGTGCAAATATAATGGACCGTGCTGGTCAAAGCTTAGTATTTGTTCTCCTTCTACATCTAATAATGAGTAGAGGAGGATTCGGTTGACTCGGGTTAGGCTATACCGTTTAGACTTTATAGATTGCCTTAGTTCTTCCAGCGTACCACTGGCAATAGCAGCTTCCCGAATACGATATTCCAGACCCTCGTTAACTTCGTATACTTGATGCAGCTTTTCCAGGGGAATTGTTCGCAATTTGCCTAGTATGAATTGTTCCAAGGTCTCAAGGGTAACTGGAGCACGTCCTGCGTTGATTTCTTGCTTGAGTAAGGCCAAGCTGCCAGGGGGCATAGTGCCGGCAATAGATATATCTCTAGGGGAAGATAATAAGCTGCGGCGAATAGCACTGGCACTGGCATAACGTGAAATATCCGTACTGTTATATCCTGAACCCTGGCGAGGGATAGTTATAGGGGTTAGGGGTATGGACTCCTGTTGCAGGACGCGCAGATATTCCAGAGCTAGAATATTGTTGGGTTGCATAATAGTATGCTTAAGGTTAGGAATCTCCTTTCCAACCATAGCCTGAATGGTTAACGATCTGGCTGCGGGGAAATTGAGTCCCTGGGCCAGGTGGTATTTAAGATGGTTTTTATAGGCCGGGCTTTCTTGGGCGATAATAGCGGAGATAGTTTGTAATTCTGGTAGATTGCCACTTTCGCTGCCGAACGCCAGATGACTAACCGCATTCGTTCTGGACAACAATTCAATACTACCTCGGGCAAAATAATAGGCGCTCCGAACTGCGAAACAAAAAGGGAGCTCAATGATCAAATCAGCTCCTGCTTGTAAGGCCATATTAGCGCGCACCCATTTACTGCACAGGGCGGCGTCTCCCCTTTGCATAAAACTACCGCTCATCACACATACGATACCGGAAAATTTTTGAGATTGCCGGGCACTTTGGATGAGGTGTAGGTGCCCATTATGAAATGGATTGAATTCAGCTACGATTCCCAGAACAGACGTAAGTATTTCCCCTTTGCTGTTAGTATGCACCATAATATCATAATATTTACCGCGATTACATTTATTTGTGATAAAATTTATCTGGTGAACCGATTCACAAGGTTACATCAGGTACAAAATGAGGGAGGTTAAATAAGTGAATTTATTAGAACAAATTAGAGAAAAGGCTGCTCAAAAAGGTAAGACCATTGTTCTTCCAGAAGGAACAGAAAAGAGAACTCTGCTAGCCATAAAAGACATCATTGCCAACAAGATAGCTAATCCTATATTGCTCGGGAATGAAAGTGCTGTCAGAGCTGCCGCCAGAGATGCCGGTGCTGATATTTCGGGTGCAGTGATTATTGATCCTATCAACTCTGCCTATTATGATGATTTTGTACAGGCCTTTTACGAAATGCGCAAGAACAAAGGGGTCGATTTGGACAAAGCCAAAGCCACTATGTTGGATCCGCTATTTTTCGGTTCCATGATGGTAAAAATGGATAAAGCTGATGCGGAAGTTGCCGGTGCCGAAAATACCACTGGAAATGTATTAAGGCCTGCTTTACAGATCATTAAGACTGCTCCTGGCATTTCTGCGGTATCAGGTGCATTTATTGTTATTGTTCCTAATTGCGAATTTGGTGATAATGGAATATTCGTATTTGCTGACTGCGCAGTTACCATTAATCCAACTGCTCAGCAATTGGCAGAATTCGCCAAAGCATCGGCCGAGACTGCAATCAATCTTTGTGGTATAAAGGATCCTAAAGTTGGCATGCTGTCATTCTCTACCAAAGGAAGTGCCAGCGATCCCATAGTTGATAAGGTCATTGAGGCGACTGCTATTGCCAAAGCAAGATTCCCTGAACTGAAAGTGGACGGAGAATTTCAACTGGATGCAGCTCTGGTACCAAGCGTGGGATCTTCCAAAGCTCCCGGCAGTCCGGTCGCTGGCCAGTGTAATGTGCTAATATTCCCTGATTGCAATGCCGGAAATATAGGCTACAAATTAGTGCAAAGATTAGCCAAAGCCGAGGCCATTGGTCCCATACTACAGGGCATTGCCAAGCCAGTCAACGATCTGTCCAGAGGCTGTAGCGTGGAAGATATAGTCAATGTAGTAGCTATGACCGCAGTTAGAGCCTAGGTCTAAAGCCTGAGCTTACTGGTTTTATTTTTTATTAATGAAGGAGGAATAATTTAATGAAAGTTTTAGTTGTAAATGCCGGTAGTTCATCTATCAAATATCAGGTTATGGATATGACAGATGAATCCGTACTGGCCAAAGGTCTGGTTGACCGGGTAGGTATTCCCGGGACAACCCTCAAACATGAGCCGATCGGCAAGGATGATGTCTTAATCAAGAAAGACTTACCTGACCATACTGCTGGTATGAAGCTGGTCCTGGATGTCTTGGTCAACCCTGAATATGGTTGTATTAAGAGCATGGATGAAATCGGAGCCGTAGGACATCGCGTAGTTCATGGCGGTGAGGATTTTGCTGAATCAGTGGTAATAGATGACAATGTTAAAAAGGTCATTAGAGATTGTTTCGATGTTGCTCCTCTGCACAATCCTCCCAACCTGATGGGCATTGAGGCCTGCCAGGAACTGATGCCCAATGTTAAACATGTGGCGGTTTTTGATACTGCTTTCCATCAAACAATGACTCCGGCCAACTTCATGTATGCACTTCCTTATGATGTATATGAGAAGTATAAGGTCAGAAGATATGGATTCCATGGCACCTCACATTTCTATGTATCCCATCGTGCCGCAGAAATGCTGGGCAAAGCGTATGAAGATTGCAAGATAATTACCCTGCATTTAGGCAACGGTGCTAGTATGGCCGCCATAAGCAATGGCAAAGTGGTTGATACCTCCATGGGCTATACCCCTTTGGAAGGTCTGGTCATGGGAACCCGTTCCGGTGACATAGATCCTGCTATCGTATTTTCCCTAATGGATAAATTGAACATGGATGCCAATGAAGCCAATAACTACTTCAATAAGAAATCCGGTCTCTTAGGATTATCCGGCGTCTCCAACGACCTTAGGGACGTAATAGAAGCGGCCGAGTCTGGCAATGAAAGAGCCCAGATGGCATTAGATGTATACCACACCAAGATTAAGGGCTATATCGGCAATTACATTGCCAAGCTTAATGGCTGTGATTGTATAGTCTTTACCGCTGGCGTAGGGGAAAATGGAATCGGCACCCGGGAAGAAATCTGCAAAGACCTGGACGCCCTGGGAATTATTATGGATACTGCCAAGAACAAGGTTAGAGGCAAAGAAGTTGATGTATCTACCCCCGATTCCAAAGTCAAAATATTCCTGATTCCGACCAACGAAGAATTAGTTATTGCTCGGGATACCTTCAATTTATCCAAATAAGAGATATTAGCTAAAGCGGGAGTCTTCTCCCGCTTTTATATTCCTTCCGTTATATATTAGGCAGGTATTGTGGTAAATTGAGGTGCGATCGCTGCACCTTATGGAACATGGCTGCGAAGGAGTTTTAATAATGGTTGAGTCAGCCCTATGTAAAGAACGCCGGGTGGAAATGTATCGTGATGGTAAAATGGAAATGGTTAACGATATACTGGTGGTTGAGCAACCTTTAACCATTATTTATAATGATGTTGAGGTAGCAACCTTGGTCTGTTCACCTGAGGCACTGCGAGAATTAGGGGTAGGATTCCTGGTTAGTGAAGGTTTATTGCATGGCTGGGCGGATATAACAGAGCTTAGCTGCAACGAAGCGGCAGGATTGTTGCGAGTGAGCTCAAAGTCCGCGGTTATCCCTAAGGATAGTACAACTGTTCGTCATGTAAACACCTGTAATGGAAAAGGCCAGGCTGGCCTGCAGTTTGTAAACGAAATTGAACCGGTGCCATTGCGGCCAACCATCATTCCAAGTACTGCCCCCCAGCTACTGCATTTGATCAGCCTTCTGGAAGAGAAATCGGTGATCTTTAGAAGGACCGGTGGGGTTCATAGTGCCGCTTTAGCTGATAGGCATGGTTTTTTAGCTCGGTATGAAGACGTTGGTCGTCATAACGCAGTTGACAAATCATTAGGCTATGCATTATTAAACCAGATCGACCCGAGTGATAAGATACTGGTTTTAAGCGGGCGGATCGCTTCGGAAATACTTCTGAAAGCAGCTCGCAGCAGAATACCCATGGTTTTATCACGTTCGGCTCCTACCTTCTTAGCCGTAGAATTAGCTGATAAACTGGGCATTACTATAGTAGGATTTGCTCGCGGGGAACAACTTAATGTATACAGCTATATGGAAAGAGTGGCGCCGCAGGCTAACGCCTAGCCAGCAGCGAAATAATTAAGGCCGTTGGCCAGAATGGATATTTATAATTAGAGAGAGGGTTTGCCAGGTGATCCCGGTTATTTCCGTTGTAGGTTTTTCGAATTCGGGCAAAACCACTGTAATGGAAGGCTTAATTCGAATTTTTAAAAGTAAGAATTATAAGGTTGGAGCGGTAAAGCACGCCAGCCACGGTTACGCCATGGATGTTGCCGGAACGGATTCCTGGCACTTCGCAAATGCTGGAGCCGACCAAATAGCTATAGTGGGACCAACATCTTTTACTATTCATGAATATAATCAAAATCAAAAATCACTCCAGGATATTCTGGCTAGAATTAAGGATGTCGATATTATACTGGTCGAGGGTTTCAAATCTGAACCTGGACCCAAGATAGAGGTTTATCGCCAGGATTATTCATCCCGCCGGATTGACTCGGGTGGCAATCTAATAGCGGTGGTCAGTGATATTGCCTTAACTGGTGATCTACCGCATTTCTTCTTTGAACAACTAGAAGAATTAGCCGATTATATTATAGCTTCTATCTAAGGACCGGAGCTAAGGGAACAAGCCAAGGGGACGTTTGTGGGGCGACTCAAAGAGTCGTCCCCCAAAACGTCCCCTTGGCTTGGCTCTGGCCTTGGCTTTTGGAATACCCGGGATATAGATTGGAGAAGCTATAGGATTAGAAAGGTAGATTCAGGTAATTGGCAGGCTCTATTAAGGCCGTATAATTTCGGGAATGTAGGGAAGCCTTTATTGACAATGATAATATGTAGGGACTATAATTAATTGGTGTTTTCATGAGGTGTGTATATTGATGAAAATTGATCTTAGCAGACTGATACTCAGTCCCCGGGAGAAAGAAGCATTTTTCCTGGAAACCAGGGGGAACGATAGTTTTCTGGAAGAGATAGGGGGAAAGTTCCTGAGCCCTATCAAGGTGGAATTAGTCGTAGAAAATACCGGTCGTATGTTGGCCGGTAAAGGAAATGTCAGAACCTTGCTGCAGTTGCCATGTTCCCGCTGTCTTAGAGATTTTACGTATCCGCTGGATGCTGAATTTGAGTTAGTAATGGCCCAGGCTATTAATAGACCCCAATTTAGCGCTGATGATGGTACCATATTTATTGAAGCCGATGAGGGAGATATAAGTTCTGCAGTTGAGGAAGCCATATTTATGGCTATTCCGATATGTCCCTTGTGTCGAGAGGAATGCTGTGGTTTGTGTCCCGTATGTGGCCAGGACAAGAACATTGCCAGCTGTTCCTGCCAGAATGAGACCCTGGACCCAAGGTGGGAGAAATTGAAGAATTTGCAGGTAAGGAAGGAGGTTTAAAGAATGGGTGTTCCTAAAAGGAGACAATCACATGCCCGCAAAAATAAGCGCCGTTCTGAATGGAGGAAAATTGATACCCCGGGGCTGGTTGCATGCCCTCAGTGTCATGAACTGATGATGCCTCATCGGGCTTGTTTAGCTTGCGGTTTTTATAAGGGAAAGAGTGTAATCAGCCTTTAATATTAAGGGAGACGAAAAAGTAAGTAATAGCCGCTCATGGCTAGGGACTTACTTTTTGTTTTTTTGCAGAATGGAGATAATGATCTGGATTCAGTGCAGATGATGCAAAGTAAATTTAATAATCTTAAATGGATTCACTAAAGGGAGGAATACCTGTGAGAATCGCGCTTGACGTAATGGGCGGCGATAATGCGCCGCAAGAACTTGTGGCCGGAGCTGTGAAGTGGTCCCAATCCTCCGAAACTGCGATAATACTGGTGGGCCAGGAAGATATTGTCGCGAGGGAGCTTCAGGGTTATTCCTTCGACCACCATAAAATAAGTATAGTTCATGCTTCTCAAGTAATGGAAATGGATGAGTCGGCAGCGGCCTTGCGTACCAAAAAGGATTCTTCTATTGCCGTGGCTACCCGTCTGGTAAAAGAGGGTAAGGCGGATGCGGTTGTTTCCTGTGGAAGTACCGGAGCTCAGATGGCTGCGGCCATATTTATACTAGGCAGGTTAGAGCATATTGAGCGTCCTCCCATTGTTGCGGTTGCTCCGGGGGTGGGCGGGAAAGTATGCCTGTTGCTGGATGTGGGAGCTAATGTGGACTGCAAACCCCAACAGCTATTACAGTTTGCCATTCTGGGACGGGTTTATGCGTCTATTTTAACGGGTGAGAACAACCCGCGAGTGGCCTTGTTAAACAACGGGGAAGAAGAAAGCAAAGGCAATAGCATGAGTCTGGAGACCCATATCCTGCTAAAATCTCAACCGGGTTTAAATTTTGTGGGTAACATTGAAGGAAGAGACCTGTTCCTGGATAAAAGTGATGTGGTAGTTTGCGACGGATTTGTTGGCAATGTTTTACTTAAGAGCTTAGAAGGTATGGCCATGTTTTTAGGTAAGGCTTGCATGAAAGAAATAGGCAAATTACCCGCCATATTTGCAAAATTTGATTACAGCCAGGTTGGCGGAGCTCCCCTGTTAGGAGTCGATGGTATTAGCATAGTTTGTCATGGGAGTTCCAAGCGTGAAGCGGTATTTAGCGGGATAGGCATTGCTGAGCAATGTATAGCTCGAGGTATGGTGGAGCAGCAGATACGAGCTCTAAATAGAACTATATAAAGGAACAGTCCGGGAAATAAACTAGTTTGGGCCGCTCAAAGACCGGGTAGCCAATTTATTGTTTAAATTCCCTGCCTAACTATAGGAAAAATCCAGGAGGTGTTATTGTGCAGAAAATGTTTGTCCTGGCCAGGAAGATATTGGCCGAGCAACTTAATATTAATGAAAACCAGATTACTGCGGAAACGAACTTTTCTGACCTGGAAGCTGATTCTATTGATGTGGTAGAAATGATTATGGCTTTAGAGGATATCTATGATGTAGAGTTTCCCGAAGATGACTTGGAATATTATCCTACCCTGGAATCCCTGGTTGCGGTTCTCTATGAATATATGCAACAGGTGAAGAAGTGAGCGGCCGTCAATCTGCGCATGCTTTTCTGGTAGATAATGGGCTTCATTTTAACAATGAAGAGTTGATGAGCATGGCCTTAATACATCCATCCTATGCTCAGGAACGGAGCGCTCTTAGTAATAATCAGCGCTTGGAGTTTCTGGGGGATGCCGTCCTGGACTTTGTGGTGGCGGAGTTTCTCTATCGTCGCTTTACCGACAAAGCTGAGGGTGATTTAACCCAAATCAGAGCCCGGGTAGTGTGTGAAAAAGCTCTGGTAGAAATGGCTAATCGTATCGATATAGGTAAATACCTCTTACTGGGCCGCGGTGAAGATATGTCTGGAGGTCGGAAGCGAAAGTCCATTCTCGCCGATACGGTGGAGGCAGTAATTGGGGCTATTTATTTGGATCAGGGTTTGCAATGTGCCCAGGATTTCGTGCTTAAACATCTGCAACCAGTCATTGTCCAAACCGCCTTGGGTAATTATCAGGATTATAAATCCCGCTTGCAGGAAATTGTTCAGGCGCGTAGTAAAGAAAATGTCAGCTATGAAATCATTAGCGAAAACGGTCCCGCCCATGCCAAGACGTTTGAGGCCGGGGTCTTCTTTAAGGGCGAATTGCTGGCCCGCGGTCAGGGAAAAAGTAAAAAGGAAGCAGAACAAGATGCTGCTGAAAAGGCTCTGGCTAACGGGCTGATTTTGGAGCGATTAGCTTGAAGGGCATTGATAAAGCAAGGCATTATAATATCCCGATTTTCATACCTCACTTAGGCTGTCCCTATGATTGCATATACTGTGATCAGAAAAGGATAACTGCCCGCCAGGATGCACCCGACGTCAGGCAGATGATTCAGACGATTGAAGAACATTTACAGACCATTCCCGGGGAAGCATCAATTGAGATCGCCTTTTTTGGGGGGAACTTTACCGCTGTGGATAGGAAGTTGCAAGAGGATTACCTGACTGCAGTTCAACCATATCTAGGGCAGCAAAGAGTACAAAGCATCAGAATTTCTACGCGACCGGATTGTATTGATGAACCCGGCTTGGATATGTTGGCCTATTATGGGGTGAAGATGATCGAACTGGGCGTCCAATCCATGAGTGATAAGGTGCTGCGCGCATCAGCTCGAAATTACCACCCGGAGGATGTTTGCCACAGTTCTCACCTCATTAAGGCCAGACAATTAGATTTGGGCATTCAGCTGATGATTGGACTTCCCTTGGATACCTACTCAGCCGCCATGGAAAGCGTACGGCAAACCATAGACCTGGAGCCCCAGGCCGTCAGAATATATCCCACCCTGGTTATCGCAGGCACTTCTCTGGCGGAGATGTGGAAAAGGGGCGATTATCAACCTTTGACTATGGAGGCTGCTATTGCTACCTGTCGGGATATGTTGCTGCTCTATCAGCAGCATAATATCAAGGTAATTCGCATGGGTCTCTATCCCGGGGATGAGCTGCGCAAAGACGGAGTCATACTAGCCGGTCCGTTTCATTCCAGCTTTGGCGAGTTGGTGGAGCAGGCGGTATTCAAACAACAGGCATTACTGGTACTTGGTCAATATTTGGAGCGATTTGGATTCCTGGCTGACCTTAATTTATATGTTAATGCCCGGGATATTAGCAAGATGATCGGTAAGCAGCATAAGAATATTGAAGAATTAAAGCAAGAGCTGGCCTTAAATTCCATCAAGGTGAAAGTGGATCGGGTTTTGGACCGTAATTGGATAGGAGTTGGTGCCGCCGGTACCAACCAGGCTCAATTACTAATTTCACGGGCGGAGTTTATTGAAGTGCGTAACCCAATTTAAGCAATCAGGATTGTCCACATGCAGCCAGTTTTTGGCTGGGGTGGACTTTTTTGATAAACTTTAATGTAAAAGATTTCCATAATAAAGGATTTTCCTTGGCCATTGTCTAATAATATTTAGGAGACCAAAATACTACTTAGTGCCATGAGACAGCAGGAGGAATACTAGTGTATTTGAAAAGCTTGGAGTTAAAGGGTTTCAAATCCTTTGCTGATAATACCGAGATTAATTTGGAGCCGGGCATAAATATTATTGTAGGACCCAATGGATGCGGCAAAAGCAATCTGGTTGATGCGATTCGTTGGGTCTTGGGTGAGGCTAATGTGCGCCATTTGCGGGGGCATAAGAACGAGGATGTAATTTTTAACGGTACCGACAAAAAGAAAGCTCTGGGGATGGCTCAGGTAGCCATGACAGTCGACAATTCGGATGGCAGTCTGCCGCTGGAATATGCTGAAGTCACGGTTAGTCGTAAAATATTCCGTTCTGGCGAAAGTGAGTTCTACTTAAATAAATCGCGGGTAAGAATGAAGGATATTGTGAGTCTGTATACCGATACGGGATTAGGCCGGCGAGGCTATTCCATTATAAGCCAGGGTGAGTTGGAGAGAGTTTTAAACGGGCAGGCGTTTGATCGGCGGTTAATGCTGGAAGAAGCTGCCGGCACCATAAAATATCGTCAGCAAAGGGATGAGGTACAACAGCGGCTGCTGGCTAGCAGCCAGGATCTGGTGAGGGTCGGAGACATATTAAACGAGCTGGAAATTCGCAAGGTAGAGTTACACAGCAAAGCTGAAAAGACTCGGATATATATGGCGGCGGCGGAAGAATATCGGATCCTGGAAAAACAGGTCATGGCTTCCCAGATAAGTGAGAGCGCCCAGCATCTCCGGGCCCGAAGGGAAGAAATGACCTTGAAGCAGGACAGTTTAGGGGAACTCACTCGCCGGCTAGAATGCTTAAATGCTAGCAAACAGCAGGCTGAAATCTCCTTGGAAAGCCAGCGGGCCCAATTAGCCCGGTCAAAAGAGAGCAAGTTTGAGCTTGAATCCGAATTGAACCGAATGGCATCGGAGGTAAAGCTTAGTCAGGAGCGCATCAAAAACTATCGCGAAAGAATTACCGCAGCCAGCCATGATAGCGAAAAATATACCCTTATGTTAGACAACCTGGAAAAGGATCTGCAAATAAAAATTGCTGATTATAACTGCGAAAAAGAACAATATCAAGAGCGAAGAAACGAAGTTGACCAACTTAAACAGGATATTCTTAAACTGGAATCGGCCACAACTGATGCTGAGAATCTTTTCGAGCAGCAACGGCGGCTCGTTTTTGATCAGGTTAATAAGGAAACCGAATTAAAGAACGAAATTATGAGTTTGGAAAACAAAATTAATCGGGCTCAGGAGAAAAAAGAGCGACTATTGATAAGGGTTGAAGAAAATGACAAAAAGCTAAAAGCAGCGGAAAAAAGTCTAGCCGATTTGCATGACTTGACCAGTCAGCACTTGAGCCGTAAAGAAGATTGGGAGAGGATGGTCCTAGCTGCCAGTGAGCAGAAAGCCACTTTCCTGACCACCCAGGCTCAACTCGAGAAGGATTATAATGCCATCCGTCCGGAGATATTGAAGTTGGATCATAGGCTTATGGCTTTACAGGATTTACAGAAAAACTATGCCGGTTTTTCCGAAGGAGTCAGGGCCCTATTGCAGTTTCATGAGCGCGGTGAACCCAGTCTGCGGGGATTGAAGGGCATGGTTGCCAATCTGATTGAAATTCCCCCCGGAATGGATTTGGCTATTGATGTGGCCCTGGGCAAAGGCATGGAGAATATGGTGATGGAAACCGCCCAGGCAGCACATAAGGCGATTGATTTCTTAAAACAAAAGCGTTTAGGGCGAGTTACCTTTTTGCCGATGGATGTACTGCGGGTTAACCGGGTTCCAGCTCGGCAACGGGACGCAATACTATCCGGGGAAGGAGTTATAGGCTTGGCCAGCGAGCTCTTGCAATATGCCCCGGAATATGAAAAGGCCCTTGCTTACCTTTTGGGAAGAGTTTTATTGGTGCAGGATTTGGATTGTGGCTTACGGATATTCAAGCAGACCCAATTTCCGCTGCGTATTGTCAGCCTGGAGGGTGAATTAATTAATGCCAGCGGGGCGTTGACGGGCGGAAGGCATGCCCAGGCTAAATCCAGTCCCCTACAAAGGAAGCGTGAGCAAAAAGATATCTGTCATCAGTTGGAAAGTATGCGTCAGTCGGAAAGCCAAAACCGGGCCAGCGCGGATCTAGTAGCCGGGCAAATCAAAGCCGTGGAGGACCGGTTGGCTGAGGCCAAAAATGGGCTGGCGGAAGTAGAATTTCAATTGAAACTGATTCGTGAAGAAGAACAGCATCTCCAGACAACTTTAGCAGATTCCTTACTGGATAGAGAGAAGTATAGGAGTGAAGTATCTCAATTAGAGATAATGGTCAAACAGTCGGAAGCAAGCATATTGGGTTGGCAGGACCTTCACCTTAGGGTCCGTGCCGAGAATAACCAGGTTGCCAATGAGATTGAAGATCTAAAGACCAAACTGGAGATTAATCGGCGCGAATATGAGGTTAGAAAAGAACGATATTCGTCCCACCAGGAACAACTTATAATGAAACAAAAGGAATTGGATAATATTAAGAAAAACATCGGCCAGTTTGAACAGGTTAGGGAATCCTACCTTCAATCTGGACGGGAAGCTCTGGATCTACAACAACGTCTCCAGCAAGAAGTAGATATACATGTTGCGCGCATTGAGACTGCGGCTGAAAAGATAGCTGCTCAACAAGCCGAACGTGAATGGATGGCGGCAAAGATTGCGGTTATGGGCGATGACGAGCAGAAACTGAGCGCCGGTTTGGAGGAAATTCGTAACCAGGCACAACCGCTGCAACAGGATATCATAAATGTTCAGGAACAATTAAGGGCCCTGGAGATGAAAGTAGTACGCATAGAGACTGAACTAGAAAATTTGCACAGTCAGTGGAGGGATAAGTTTGAACAGGAAAACCCTGATTATGCAGAAGCGGTTTTAACTCCTCGTCAGACCCGGGAATTCCGTACCCGGATCGATAAATTAAAAGAGCAGATAGAAGCCTTGGGTCCGGTTGATATTGAGGCTATAAAAGAATACGATGGGGTAAGGACCAGATATGATTTTTTAAACCAGCAATCCCAGGACTTGTCGGCTGCCATCCTGGCATTGGAAAATTTACTCCAGGAGACGGAGAAAATCATGGAGAAGAATTTTACGCAATTTATGGAACTGGCCAACCAGAGTTTTAACCGGACATTTATGGAAATTTTTAATGGCGGCGATGCCGGTTTGATTATGGAATCTACTCACGACCTTACAGCGGGGGTAGAGATTTTGGTCAAGATGCCGGGAAAGCGCAGTCAGGCCTTGAACTTACTTTCCGGAGGGGAAAGGGCTTTGACTTGTATCGCCTTCATTTTTTCATTATTGCGACTAAAACCCGCCCCTTTCTGTCTGTTGGACGAGATTGATGCTGCTCTGGATGAGACCAACTTGATGAGGTTTGCCGATTTTCTAAGGAGGATGTCAGGTGACACCCAATTTATTGTCATAACTCACCGTCAGGGAACCATCGAGGCGGGGGGAAATATTTATGGCGTAACCATGCCCCAGCAAGGAATATCTTCAGTCCTGTCAATTCAATGCGACGAGATAGAAAGCCTGGCTGGTTAAACTATTTAACAGCGACTCAAGATGGCTGGATTTTATTTATGAAAGTGGGTTCAGGGATGGCATTTTTGGATAAATTTAAACGACACAAAAAAGAAAAAGAATCTCCGGATAATACTAATGTATTACCTGATCCGGAGCAGACCGAGGAGCTTGAGGTCCACCATCAGCAAGATGGGGACATAATAACTTCTCTTCCGGACGCTTCGGGAGCACTGAGTATTACTGAGTCTGACTGCACCACCCCCGGAACCAACGGTGCGGATCAGCAACCTGCGGAGAAAACCAAGACGGGCCTGTTTGAGCGCTTTAAGGTAAGCCTCAGTAAAACCCGCGAAAATCTGGGGGACAAAATTGGTTCTCTGGTTAAGATCACCAAGAAACTTGATGATCAGTTTTATGAGGAATTGGAGGATATACTAATTCAGGCTGATGTAGGTATGAATACTTCACTGGAATTAGTTAACAATATTAAAATTGCCGCCAAAAAACGCAAGATTAATGACCCGGCTGAAGTAACAGCTCTTATCAGAGAGGAAATCGCGAACCTTTTGGGATCTGCTCCTGCCCCCCTGAATATAGGCTCAGAGAATCCAAGTGTTATATTGGTAGTAGGAGTTAATGGTGCTGGCAAAACTACCACGATTGGCAAACTGGCCCATAGGTATAAAAGTCAAAATCTCAAAGTAATGCTAGCTGCCGGCGATACTTTTAGAGCTGCGGCCATTGACCAACTCCAGATTTGGGCTGATCGAGTCGGGGTAGAAATGATTAAACATCAAGAAGGATCGGATCCTGGTGCGGTAGTATATGACGCGGTAAATGCTGCTCGGGCCCGCCAGGCTAATATATTAATTATAGATACCGCGGGCAGGCTGCAGAATAAGGTCAACTTAATGAAAGAAATTGGCAAGGTTAGAAAGGTGATCGAACGGGAAATGCCATCTGCACCCCACGAGGTTCTTTTGGTCCTGGATGCGACTACCGGGCAGAATGCGATTAGCCAGGCTAGAATCTTTGGGGAAGCTACCGGGGTTACCGGTATAGTATTAACCAAATTGGATGGGACTGCCAAGGGTGGGATCGTGCTGGCTGTAGCCAAAGAATTGGACATACCAGTAAAGCTCGTAGGTATTGGCGAGGGTCTGGAGGATCTGCGGGATTTTTCGCCGGAAATATTTGCCGAGGCTTTGTGCTCAAAAGATAATTGAAAGGTAGGAATTAATATATGCCAAATGTAGCAATAATTGGGGGGACTGGAGTTTATAGTCCAGAGTTGTTGAACGACGTAAGAGAAGTAGTGGAAGTTACCAGTTATGGTGAAGTGAAGGCCCTTGTAGGTACCTACGGCCAGGAGGAAATCGTATTTATTCCCCGCCATGGCCAGAGTCATAGTGTTCCCCCGCATTTAATAAACTACC
>CAZYJA010000015.1:0-9357 GCA_964647245.1 uncultured Syntrophomonas sp.
ATAAGGTGAAATACAAAACCCTCTTCGCTGGTTATAATCCGATTCAGCCCACTGATTACGCCTGCGGTTACCGAACGGGCAAATCTTAAACCTAACGGATTACCTATAGCCACTACTTCTTGACCTACCACCAGCTTATCCGAATCACCAAACTTAGCCGGGGTGACCTTGCGATCAACTTTTATTTTTATTACTGCCAAATCGGTACGGGGATCGCTCGCAATCACCGCAGCCTCCTCCTGATTACCATCCACCAGGCTGACCATCAATCGATCGGCACCTTCCACCACATGATAATTGGTAACAATGTGTCCCTCTTGGTCCCATATTACCCCGGATCCAGTTGCTTCCGAGCTCCGCTGGTTAAACATATCTCCATTATTGCGCAAACTGCTTACTCCAACTATTGAAGGACTTGCCTTGGCGGCAACATTACTTACCGAACCAATGGCAGCTACCCCGGTTTCATTATTTATTACCTTCTTGCTGGCAACAGTCAGATTATTAATCAAAACAAAAGTTCCCAGTCCTAAGCAGAAACATATTCCAAAAATAACTAACCCTCGCATGCTTTTTATCCTCACAGTATTCCTCCTAACAATTAGTATCAATATCTTGTGCCAGGCAGGTCGATTTATACTTTGGCAGCGAGGATTGGCAGGAGTATATATTTCCACTAAAAAAGCGCATAAAAAAGGAGAGCATCTATATCTCTCCTCAGACTGCCCCATAAAGGTCAGTAGTCCGTATTTATTAATTATTTCTATTTATCTGATCCGGGCCCCCAAGTTAGTTAATTTTTCCGTTATATTCTCATAGCCGCGAAAAATGTGAATGGCTTCATCGATAACGGTTTCTCCCTGAGCTGCTAACGCTGCTAAAACCAATGCGGCCCCAGCCCTAAGATCCGTTGCCCTTACCCTCGCCCCGTAAAGCGATTTAGTGCCTTCTACTATTGCGGCATGTCCTTCCAGCTTAATTTTGGCCCCCATACGGTTTAATTCATCTACAATTTGAAACCTATTCTCGAAAACATTTTCTACTACTACGCTGGTACCCTCGGCCAAAGTTAATAAAGCCAGCATGGGTGACTGCATATCAGTGGGAAAACCCGGATAGGGCATGGTTTTGATATCCGACCGCAAGATTTTGGTTCCGGCGTTTACTACTATCCCCTGATCAGTTTCACGGACAATAGCGCCTACTTCCTGTAACTTGGCAATTATCGGGTGAAGATGGGTGGGAATAACGTTTTCCACCAGGATCTCTCCCCCGGATATTGCGGCAGCTATCATATAAGTGCCCGCTTCGATACGATCAGGTATAATCGCATAGCGGCCCGCCTTAAGTACGGATACCCCTTCAATTTTTATAATATCCGTTCCGGCACCCCTTACGCGGCCGCCCATGGAATTCAAAAAATTGGCCAGATCGACAATCTCCGGTTCCTTGGCCGCATTCTCAATTATGGTAGCCCCGGGAGTTTTGCAGGCCATCATCATCAGGTTTTCGGTAGCCCCTACACTGGGGAAATCCAAGTATATTCTGGAACCGCAGGGCTGCCTGCGCTCGGCATAAATATATCCGTGCTCAATATCGACGTGGGCACCCAAGGCCCGTACACCCTTTATGTGCAAATCCATAGGCCGGGTACCAATATCACATCCGCCCGGCAAGGACACTCTGGCTTCCCCTTGACGCCCCAGCAAGGCCCCCAACAAAAGGTTGGAAGCTCGCAGCTTTTTGGATAATTCGTAGGAAGTTTGATAGTCTATCTCATGGCCCGGCGGGCAAATGGAAAGACTTCCATCTTCGTTCCAATGGATATCGACTCCCATTTCAAGTAGTATTTCTATCAAAACCTCGGTGTCGCATATCCGAGGTACATTGTCCAGAATTGTCTGTCCTTCTGCCATAATACTGGCGACAATCAAAACCAAACCCGCATTTTTAGCGCCGCTTATCCTTACACTGCCGTACAGTGCGTGGCCTCCCTCAATAACCAGCTGATCATGCAAAAATAACACCTCGCCTAATTGTTTTCTAGATATTCATAAAAATCAGCAGCAAAGGCTTTATAATCTTTACCCAGAGCCTTCTCTGTCGCCTTGGCCATAGAATCTCCGTTACCGAGATAGCGAAGTATCGTGTATAATTCCTCTTCCCCATAGTTGTCAACCAAGAAATTTACCACCTGTAAGGATTCCCAGTAGGCCACTGATTGGTCAAGACTATCAAAATTTTTCTCCAAATTCTCTAAGGTATAAAAGTAAAACTTGTGCCCCCCGGCAAAAGGATCTGCAAATTCAAATCCGGTAATCTTCTTTTCCGTATACTGAGCAATTCCTTCTGTCCACCAACGATTATAATTCCCCCGGGTCATTTCATCAACTATTAAATGCGTAAACTCATGCACCATAGGGCCTTCTTTTATAAAACGCTGCTCTTCCCCCAGATTTGCCAGCCAAGCATTGGGAGACAAAATCCTGATGGTGCCGCCCCAGTATACACCCAGAGCCTTTTCATTCTTATCCCAGCCAAAACTGGCCGCCAGGCTGGAATTATCAGGATAGATCACAATAGTTGTCGGTTTGGCAGGCTGTTGACCCAATCGCTTACTAACTGCAGTATAAGCTTCTTCAGCCGTCTCGGCTACTAGCTTTACACTATTCGCATCAACGGGTAAATATTTTATTATATAGTGCTCAGTCTGTATCTCGTCCCAGCGTACAGTTCTAAAATTGGTCTCTTGCCCTACCATAAACCGCATTATATCCTGTCTGACTTGCGCAATAGCCCCCCCACTTTTAACTAAATATAATCCCAGTATAGTCAGGGTCATAATTGCCAGAGCCAGCCAGGTGCTGTTAAAGCTCTTAATTCCTGACAAAGTACCCCTCTCCCCTCAATCCTTTACCCATTGATTATACAATGGCTGAACGATTTGGGGTAAAGCAAATACTGGTATTATTCTTTTAGATATTCAATCACAGCCATTCCCGCCTCGACCCCATCGCCTACGGCGGTGGCAATTTGACGAGTCTGTTTGACCCTGATATCTCCAGCGGCAAATATACCTTCCGCCGAAGTTTGCATGTGTTGGTCGGTGACAATATATCCAGCTTCGGTATTTAGCAATCCTTTTACAAAGTCGGTCCCGGCCATCAATCCAATACTGATAAACAAACCTTCTACTGGTAAAACTTCCTCGGTTTGGCTATGTACATCTTGTAAAATTACGCTTCGCATTAGGGTATCACCAGCAACCCGGTTAACCACCCGATTTAGCTTCAACTCAATCTTACCATTTTTTAACAGCTTGTCCACTGCTTCGGGAGAAGCTCTAAATTGATCCCGCCTATGAATCAGATAAACTTTGGAGGCAATATCCGCCAAATACAAGGCTTCCTTCACCGCTGTTTCACCCCCGCCTACTACGGCTACCGGGCAGCCCCGGAAAAATGCCCCATCACAGGTGGCGCAATAGGATACTCCTCGGCCCAGATAATCCTGTTCACCGGCCACCTCTAGTTCCCTGCGTTTGGCCCCGGTAGTGATAATCAGAGCCCGGGCCATATATTCACCCTCGCTGGTGGTAACCTTCTTCCCTTCAGGTCCAGCTGCAATAGCGAGGACCTCCTCATTACGAATCTCGGCCCCAAAGCGCTCGGCCTGTTTACGGAAATTCTCCATTAAATCTCCCCCCAGGATACCAAACGGGAACCCCGGGTAGTTGTCAATCTGGTCAGCAATAGCGGCGTTTCCGCCTACTACGGCCGATTCCAAAATCAGCGTCTTTAACCAGGCTCGGCCGGTATAAATGGCAGCCGACAAGCCTGCCGGACCGCCCCCTATAATGATTACATCATACATTTCTCCATTCCCCTTTCTCCATGAACAAATAAAACCCTGACCAAAAATTGGCCAGGGTTCGGTTATACCTGTTAACGCAAATAGCTGATCGGGTTGCGGAAAGCACCATTCTGTAATACTTCAAAGTGTAGGTGGGGTCCAGTGCTGCGCCCCGTGGAACCTCGCTTAGCAATCGCCTGACCGCGGGTTACCTTCTGGCCCGGTTTGACTAACATACTGGAACAGTGCGCATAGCGAGTCACCAGTCCGTTGCCATGGTTGATAACCACAAAGTTCCCATAGCCTCCCTGGTAACTGGCGGAACTCACCGTGCCATCAGCTGCCGCCGTTATAGTAGACCCCATGCTCCCTCCAATGTCCAAACCCGTATGGCCCCGCCCATAGGATTGGGTAATACTGCCATTTACCGGCCAATCCAGCTCAGCCGAACCACCGCCACGAGAAGCCACTTGATAAGTCCGGGTGCTCTGCAGAACTACCCGGTCCAACACTTCTTTAGTTACCTTTTCTTCGCTGACCTCGCGAGTCTCCATGATCCCATTACGTTTGACCGCCGTATAGGCCACGAATCTTTCCCCGTTTTGTCCCTGGGCTCTGAGCTTAACTCCACTATTCGCCTGTTGCTCAGTAATGGTCTTGGTCTGATAAGGTATGGCTTCGGTCACCTGACCTTCTACTTTGGCGAGAACATTAATTAGGGGTTGAGATTTGTTTATAATGATTTGCTGATCCAGGGCCAGAATGTCTTCTTCCTTCAAATTATTAATCTGGAGAATATCCGCCACATACAGATCGTTTTTCCGGGCAATAGACCATAGCGAATCCCCTTCCTGGATCGTATATATCTGCGGGTTAGACGTACCCACAGTAATTACGTTCCAGGCCTCTTTGGCATCCAGAACCTGAGCGGATGCAACCCTCTCCGTTTTGAGTTCAACTTGTTCCTCAAAATCCAGGGACACCAACTTTTCCCCGGCTGAAATCTGCGCATAGTTATTCTTTAGTTGGTTCAGCATGCCCTCGGCCACCGCCTGGTCCTGTACATAAGCAATTGGGTTGCCATTGACCAGAATAGCTACCGCATTGGTCTTGGGCTGCAGGGCCATTTTCAGTCCCTCGGCCACCTTTTCGGAAGGCAATAATTGACTACGGCTCACATATACCCGCTTTAAATCTACTCGGCTTTTTATATCCGATCCATTATCGTTGGTGGTTGGCCTTTCACTCTGCAACTTCTCCAGTGCCTGGGTGACCTCCTCCGAATTCATTACTACAAATTCTTGGTTGCCATCAACAACCACTGCATACGCTGGAGTCTTAATCCCATAAAACCAAATAATCGCCACGATAAAAATAATTCCCAAGCCACTGATCCAACTCTTATTATTTCTTATAATTTCTTGCATATAATCTCTCCACAACTAATATTTTATGAACATTTTTCCTATTCTACACCCTTTTACATGATTCCTTCTTTTTCTACAAATTAAATACTCTTCGCCAGCTTCTTGGTCATATCAAGATAAATAGCTCCCTCAATTCTTTTGCGGTGCATTACGCAGCTTATAGCCGCCGGTTTAGCCATGTCGCCATTGCTGTACCAGGCGTTCGCATGACAGCCGCCCCCACAAAAATAACGGGCCCAGCACTTGCGGCAGTCATCTTTATCCTGCAAGCGGTTGTGAATAAACCGGTGTCGAATCTGCTGGTTTAACTGGGCATCAGCAATATTGCCCATCAGGAACTCATTCTCGCCCACAAATTGATGGCAAGGATAAATATCCCCATTCGGGGTCACAACCAGGTATTCCACTCCAGCTCCGCAGCCGGAATGCCTTTTGGCCAGACAGGGACCCTTTTGCAGGTCCAGGTTGAAATGAAAAAAGTGTACGTCCTTCCCGTTACGCTGATAGTCACAGAGCAAATCGGTAAGATGCTCATATTCCTTAAGCACCTGAGGAAGGTCAGGCTCCTGAATGCTATACTCGTTTTCCGGCCCTACCGCCGGTTCCAACGATACAGCCTCAAACCCCAGCTCAATGATGTGCTGCAAATCGCGGGCAAAGTCTAAATTGTGGCGGGTAAAAGTTCCCCGAATATAGTAGCTGAGGGGATTTGCTGCTACCATGCGCTTAATGTTCGGTACTATAAGCCCATAGCTGCCCTCGCCATTATTGAGAATACGGTGGAGGTCATTTATTTCCGGCCGCCCATCCAGACTTAGAATAACGCTGATCTGATTATCGATTACAAAATCAACCACTGCATCATCCAAAAGCAGCGCATTGGTAGTAAGGGTGAAGTTAAAGCGTTTACCCGCTGCTGCTTCTTTCTGGCGGCCGTATTGAACCAGTTCTCTCAACATAGCCAGATTTAACAGGGGCTCTCCGCCAAAAAAGTCAACTTCCAGATTCTTAACCGGACCGCTCTTTTCAACCAGATAGTCCAAGGCTTTCTGGCCGGTTGCCAATGACATCAGGCCAGCCTCCATACCGAAATCGCCCTGACTGGCAAAGCAATAGCGACACTTCATGTTACAGGCGTGGGCAACATTCAAGCAAATAGCTTTAATGGGCAGGTCAGACAAATCCGCCAACAGGAGCTCTTCCTCGGTAAAAATCGCGCCCGCTGCCCGGAGTGACTCCAGCTCGATCTCAACCTCCTGGAGTTCATCATCGGTATATTGGGTCGCTAGATCTTTCCGGGCCTGAATTGCATTACCCGCATAAGCTTGTAGTTTTTCAATAAATTTGGTGCCGATTTCATCTAAGATATGAATTGCTCCGCTATTAACATCCAGCAGCAGGTTAAGCTCCTTCCACCGAAACAGGTGTATACCTGCCGCGAAGTCGTAGCCGGTTAGTGATAACAAACTCCCTCTCCTCCCCAGACTATCCAACCAATAATATGTCCCTTAACCTACCCTAATACGTACTCCCGAATGGTAGATTAGAATAAAAAAAGGGGCTTACGCCCCAAGTTTAATTAACCTTGATTTTTGCAGGTCTGATTACCCACCGTACAAGAGGTCTTGCAGGCGGATTGGCAGGAAGTAGCACATTCCCGACAGTTTATTAGGTCCTGACCTCTCTTCAGATTAGGCTTAACCATGGTTATAATATGTTTTTTCAAACTTAATAACTCCTTCCCATTTGTTAAATATTGTTATATCATCAATGGAGCGACATTAGATGATTTATTACCCTTTTCGACTAGCTTATCTGAAATTATACCTTAACTCGCTTCCCATTGTAAAGAATGTATGATTGAAGCAAAGGGCTGATCGACATCACCGGGCCAAAAAGGCCGGCAAAAAGGTGACTATTTGCGGGAAGATCATCAGCGCGACCAGACAAGCCATAATTGCGGTCAGAAAGGGCCATATTCCCCGGAAGATGACTTCCAGCGGAACTTCCGGTACAATTCCTTTTAGGATATATACATTCATGCCCACCGGAGGGGTAATAACCCCCATCCCCACCACCAGTACAATGATTACCCCAAACCAGATTGGATCATAGCCCAGCGTATCGACGGCAATGGGGTAGAAGATAGGCACCGTAAGCAGTATCATTGCCAGGGCATCAATAAAGCATCCTAATACTAAATAAATCAAAAGTATAATTCCCATTACCACAAAGGGAGGTAAATCCAGCGATCCAGTCCAGGTGGCCATTTCAAAGGGTACTCGACTCACTGCCATAAAGCGCCCGAAAATGATCGATCCGGCTACCATCAGCATAATCATGGCACTGGTCCGAGTTGTATCCGTCAAGGATTTTATGAAACCGGCCCAGCTTAAATTGCGCCCCAGGAGTGCCGCTAGAAGAACTCCCGCTGCAC
This sequence comes from uncultured Syntrophomonas sp., assembly GCA_964647245.1. Lineage (GTDB taxonomy): Bacteria > Bacillota > Syntrophomonadia > Syntrophomonadales > Syntrophomonadaceae > PHAA01. The sequence continues at coordinate 7,717 of CAZYJA010000015.1, forward strand.
CTACTGCCCCTGCTTCGGTAGCCGTGAACCATCCCGCAAAAAGCCCGCCCATCGATAACCCAAACACCAGTATAACCTCTCCTAAGCCCCCCTTGAGCGCAGCGATCCGATCTTTCCAACTGGCCCGCGGACCGGGAGGTCCTAACTCCGGGTTGCGCCCGGTGAGAATCACGATGGTAATCTGATACAAAAGCATTAGTAAAATACCGGGCAGGATGCCGGCTATGAACAGCTTGCCTATGGACTGCTCGGTAGCCATCCCATATACAATGAAGATTACGCTGGGCGGGATTAGAACCCCCAGAACTCCGCCGGCGGCCACGCTGGCCGTGGCCAGAGAAACATCATAATTATATTTTTTCATCTCCGGCAGCGCTATGGCCCCGATCGTAGCGGCCGTGGCCGTATTAGATCCGCATATGGCACCAAAAATGGCGCAGGCGGTCTGGGTGGCTATAGCCAACCCGCCCGGCCAATGTCCGATCAATCGGTAGGCAAAGATATAGAGACGGGATCCTATCCCTGAATAATAGGCCAGGAATCCCATCCATACAAACATAGGTATCACACTTAAACTATATGAAGAGAAATTGCTATACAGCTCCCTTACCACCATATTCATAGCTGCCGATACCGAGGTCATGTAACTGAAGCCGGCAAAGCCGACCAGGGCCATAGCAAAAGAAATAGGCATGCGCAAGAATATTAAGGCCATAAAAACCACTAACCCAAGTAACCCGATCATCAACTCGCTCATGCTCTGACCTTCCTAAGGGAGTCGGATAGTTTGAGTACTAAAACCAGGCACAGTACCATTAGTCCGAAACTAATCAGATAAATAACCGGATATAATGGTATCTGGGTGGTTGGGGTAACCAGGTTGGTATGGTTCATGGTCCTGGCATACTCCAGCATGAACCAGGCAGAACCCCCCCAAAAGATCAGTACTATAAGGTTAGTAAAACTATCAATTATGGCCTGCGTCTTACAGGAAAGCTTTTCAATTATTAAATCTACTGCAATATGCCCGTTTTTAAGACCACAGTAAGCTAGCCCGAGGCCAATAGTCAGGGCCATCAGCAGGGTTACATAGTCCATCGTTCCCAGCAGGGGATTCCCTACCACCGCCCGTAATATTATATTCAAGACCACCACCAGCATCGTAGCTACAACGCAGAACCCGGCTATAATATCCAGGGTCTGACTTAATCTCTGCACCAGAGTCGCATAATTTTTCATGTTTTTTTAAGCCCCCTTCAATTATTTAAATTCCTGGTTATATTGGTCAGCCTTGGCTTGAACCAGCTTTAAAATATCGGCGCCCTTGAAACCCAGCTTAGTCATACGCTCCACATAGTCTTGCTGAACCGGAGCAACTAGATTAATCCACCGATCAGCTTCCGGTTGGGGCAGAGTGATTATTTCCATATTATTTTGTTTTATCGCCCCGTTCATGGCAGCTTCATTTTGTTTATCCCATAAACCCATCCCCACCTGGTCAAAGTACTTTTCGGTTAGATCTTGCACCGTTTTCTGGAGTTCAGGGCCGAGGGAGTTCCATTTATCATTATTCATGGTGACAAAAAACAGCGTGTTATATAGAAATGGGGTTTTCGTGATATATTTGGTTACTTCCGCCTG
>CAZYJA010000015.1:9367-20040 GCA_964647245.1 uncultured Syntrophomonas sp.
CGTCCGCCAAGATTGCGTCCGCCAGTTTTTTGACCGCCTGCTTCCAGCCCTGCAATACCTCGATAGGGCCCAGATTTCCTTTTACAACGCCTTTGGAAAGCGATTCATAAGCCTCCGCCTGTGACATGGCTACCGGGGTTGCTCCCAGGCCTTTGAGGGTCGCGGCGCTCAACCCGGTTGCTCTTATTTCCATCCCCTGGAGATCATCCAGATTACGCACGGGAGCCTTCGTAAAAAGATCGCCCGGTCCGGTAGTTATAACCATCAGCAGGTGGGTATCCTGCACTTCTTGCGGATTCAGTTCTTTAATTCCTTCCCAGGCTACTTTACTGGCAACCCGAGAATTGTTATAGGTTATACCTGGTAATTCAAACACTTCACTAATCGGAAAACTGCCCCGAGTATAGGAAAAACACGAAATACCTATATCGGCGATACCCGTTTTGACCCCGCCATAGATATCCGCTGCCTTCAAAAGGGTCTCCCCTGGGTAACTGGTAATCTTCACCTTACCCTGAGTAGCGGTCTCAATTTCCTTGGCCCAAGGCTGAACCAATTGAGTTTCAGCCGGGTGCGTAGTTGGCCAAAAATGAGCCAGTTTAAGTTCTATGGTCTTCGCTTTTTCCGGTGCAGCATTTGAGGCTGTAGGTGCTTGGGCAGCGCAGCCGGTAATGCTGAACAGCATTACGGCCAGTAGTATGGCCACCATCCTTCTTCCCCATCCCCGCTTACCTCTGGTGTCATGATTTCTGGTTTTTCCCTTCAAATTAACTCCTCCTTCATTTTTGATTTTAGGCAATAAAAAAAACTCCACTAGGAGTTCACAAAGAAAAGCGAAACCATTCTCAGGCTGCCATTTAACGCAACCCAAGAACCTGCGCCATCTTTTATCCTACCGTACTAACTGTCCTACCCTTTTTTTGTTTTGCCCTACTACCCTACATTAACTACCATTCTACTTTTACTACCAAATCAAAAATCCCCAGTTTATCGGCAGAAAAGTTAACCTCAATTCCTAATCCTGGACCCTTATATAACCATATGCGGAAAGGTTATATGTATGTCATTATAGCATACATATAACCTTTTTTGAGCCTCATGATTAGAATATTTTTTAGAAAATTTAAAGCTTTTACCTTATCTCGTTTTTATTAGTTTTTTCATTATAATTCAGGGCTGCCGGTTCGGTTTCTAACTCAACCATCCCCTTGAGCTTCTGCATACCGATGGTCCATATAGAGCAGCCTGGTCAAAATAAGCATACAAAATTAGAGGACCTAAAATAGTCCCCCAAACCCATCATCCAGGCGCTTATATCGCCTAAATTCGAAATCTCGCTCATCTCGATGAAAGACAGTATGAAAATATTATATCGCTGAAGAATTACTCTGGGCTGGTGCCGAGGATGAATACTTGCTGGCATTCAGTCCAGCCACCTGTCCTTCCCCAACTGACTTGGCAATTTGGTAGGGCCGGCCGGTGCAATCACCCGCAGCATATACCCCGGGAAGATTACATTCCTGATTACGGTTAACCTTAATGTGGTTATCAGCTATCTCCAGGCCGGGTATTAAACGGTCGGGCGAAGTTTCCGCTCCTAAAACAAATAACCCCTCCGCCTTTACGGTTTGGCCATGGTCTAGCTCCAGTCCTTCCACAAAATCTGTCCCTAGGATCGCGGCCGGTTTGCCAGCCAGCACCTGTATTTTAGGATCCAAATGCCCAACATCCTTATACATTGGCAGGAAATAGACCCGGTTACATATTTCCACCATAAAGTTGGCCTCATGCTCGGCTTCATTACTGTGACCTACTATAAGTACATCCTTACCCTTGTAAATTGGCCCGTCACAGGTAGCGCAGTAACCCAGTCCTTTGCCCAGGAAAAAGTCTTCCCGGGGCAGAGTAGCCTTGTAGGGTACCCCGGTGGCTATGATAATAGTCCGGGTCGTGATCATATCATTGCCGACCAGTATATTATAGGTACCGTCAGCTTCATTGATAGCTTGCGCCTTGCTATTAATTATCTCTATATCCATGACCCGTGCATGCTGCATGAATTGTTCCAGCAAGTTTCCTCCGCTTATATGCGGAAAGCCCAGGTAATTATTTACTGCTTGGGCCTTATGCAATGGCGGACTACATACCTCGGAGCCGATGACTACAACTTTTTTGTTGCGGATAGTAGCATTTATGGCGGCCGACAAGCCGGCCGGCCCGCAGCCCAGAATAGCTATGTCATATAGTTCGTGTCTAATGTTCCATTCCCCCTTGTCCAGTTTTAAAAGCTCTCGGTTATTATCCCTTATTAAGGCTATTAAAATACAACTTGAACCCACCGAAAAATGCAATGACGTTCTTCTTGTTTAACACCTCGCCTATATCCCTTTGTCCACAAAAAAAATAAGAGAACCTATCTTCGTGGCTACGAAAATTGTGTCCTCTTGGCTGCATTTAATATTATTTAATAGATACTGGAGCGGGAAAAGGGGTTCGAACCCTCGGCACCCGGCTTGGGAAGCCGGTGCTCTACCACTGAGCTACTCCCGCCCACAAAATACTACCAGAGATATTTTATACTAAATAGCCTTACTTAGTCAAATGAAGCTTAATCTTTCAGGCCGGTTCCCGCCAAGCCACCCGTATTAGCAAAGAAATGCGGGGGCATTACCCTTCCCCATGAGGTTCTGCCGGCATCGGGAAGCAAACCTTAAAAGTCGTCCCCTCAACTCCCGTCTCAAAATCGATCCTGGCATTATGACGGGCAGCGATGCTGTAACATACCGCCAAACCCAAGCCAGTGCCTTTATCTTTGGTTGTAACAAAAGGAGTTCCTAATTTATCGATTATAGTGGTATCCAGCCCGGATCCCTCATCCTTTATAAATAGGATAATTTCATTACCCTCCGTCGTTGTGCCGATAGTTAACTTCCCACCCGGCAACATCGCCTCTAACCCGTTGCGGGTCATATTTAGAATCATCTGACGAACTTCCTTCGCGTCAATTAGGGGCATGGGGGGGTTACCCAGCTTTAGAATTACATCTATCTCATGGTAATTGGCATCGGCCTGAATCATCGGATATATAGATCTGACTACCTGATCAAGGGATTCAGGCTGTAGATCCACTATTTTGTTCTTGGCCAAATTAAGATATTCGGAAATAATATCGTTGGCCCGGTCCAGCTCTTCTATCATGATCTTAAAGTAGGCTTCATCTTTGGCATAACATTCCTGTTCGTTCAATAACTGCAGAAAACCCCGTACCGTAGTCATTGGATTCCTAATCTCATGTCCCATACTAGCTGCCATTTCACCAATGAGATTCAGCCGGTCGAGTCGCGCAATATTGGCCTCAGTTTCCTTTTTGGCACTAATATCCTGCACCGCAACCAAACGACAGTCTATCTTATTAATATGAACTGCTACCACTGTACCGGAAATAGTAATTATTTTCCCTGATTTGGTCCGGATTAAATGTCCATCAAATTTAATGTTGCCTTTGGCAATCATTTCATTTATTAAACGGCTAGTATGCTCTTTATCGACGTAGATATCCAGTTCCGCAGTGGTATGTCCCATAACCTCTTCCCGTTTGTATTCCATAATTTCTAAATATTTGTGGTTCACAGCTATAAATTTTTCGTCCTGCATATTAATCATGGCCATCATCAATGGACTGGATTGGAAGGCTTTGAAGAATCGTTCCTCAGACAGCCGCAAGGCTTCTTGTTCCTTGCGTAGGCGGATAACTCCCCATACCCCTTCAATCAATAATCTTAGCTGTTGGATATCCGAGTCATCGTAGTCCTTTTTTTTATTGATCACGGAGATTACCGAAACGATTTTATCCCCGTCGAATATCGGTACTGCCAGGAAGCGAGTTACACGTTTCGAATCCTGGGCCAAGGCCATATTAGGATTGCGTGGTGACACGTAATCATTGACCACAATCGGGCATCGCTGCCGTATGGCCTCTGCCAACAGTCCGCTTCTATCGATAAGAAAATCATCTTTGGTTTCAAGCATTCCGCATTGAGCGGTAATTTTATTCGGCCAGGTATAAACCTTCCGCTTACTATCGTTCTCGTTAATAAATTCTAAACAGCCAATTTCACTTTGAGTCAATTTCAAGGCTGCCTGATAGGCATATTTAGCAATTTCCCCGGTTGTTGCACTGGTCATTTGGTTTATAGCCTGCAATGCTTCCAGTCGCTCTTGGTTAAGCCGCAGTTGCTCCTCCATTAGCTTGCGTTTGGTGACATTTATTCGGTTGGTTAACATACATCGCTCGCCACCCAGCATGATAGCCTCAGCGGAAGAAATACAGGTCAAAATATCCCCCGTCTTGGTTCGCAATTTGACTTCAACATTACTATATCGGTCAGAATCAGATAAATACTTATAGACTTCATCGCGTTGTTCCGGGATCACATAGAGGTTAAGCTTCGCCGAGGTGCTGCCAATTGCCTCAGTACGCGAAAAACCTAACGCATCTTGCCAGGCTTTGTTCACATCAATATAACGTCTGTCTTCCATACTGGTAATCGCCATCATGGTCGGACTGGAATAAAAAGTCTTAGAGAACGTCCCCTCTGATTCAACCATGTCGGTCTCATTTAATCTCTGGGCCAGCACGCGGTAGCGCTCTTTACTTGCCGAAAGTCTGGCATGCGAAAAGTCTTTTTCGATAGCAATTGCAATATAAGTTGTAACCTTTTCCATTACCTCGAGTTCATCCGGGCCGAAGGCCATGCGGGAACAACTACCAAAGGAAATCGTGCCCAGGAGCTGCCGGCCCACCTTCATCGGGTAACAGGCATAGGCTGTCAAGCCATAGGCTTTCAATGATTCGATTCTAGAATCTGACCTTAACGGAATTGATCTAAGAATGATCGGCTGGCATTCTAAGGCAGCATATCCGCAAATGGTCGTATCATATTGCAAATGGATTATTGATTGGGTTTGGGCTTCAGGTATGCCTGCAAATGAATGCAGTTGCAGAGAATTTCGGGTTTCATTGATTAAATAAGTGAAGAAAAGGTCGCAATTCAGTAACTCCATAGTTTTCCTACAGATATCACCGATGATTGTCAGAGGTTTGGAGCTGACTAAAAGCTGGGCAGTTACATAGGAAAAGAGCTTTTCACACTCAAATTTCCACTGTTCATCAAAGGCGTAGTCTCCTTTGCTGCTACTTTCATCAATCAATACGCTACCTCCTGGCCTGTCGAATGTGGCTAGTTTGATTTCGGTGCTTTTAATGCGTAGTACGCAACTAATATTTGTTATTCGATTTTTTGTTGGCTTATCCTCTCGATTGTACTATCGATAAACGCAAAAGATTCCGACACTTTAAGACATAATCGCGGAAATATAGACCCAATGTCGCATGAAAATGATCCAGTGCGTAGCTTATTGGTATTAGGGAGGGCTCGGCCTGAGCTATCACCCCCAAGATATTATGGAATGAAAATATTAGCCCCTGGGACATTGTCCTTAATAGCTCTCACCAAAATATTATCTTTACTCTTTTGACCCTGGGTTGATAAAACTGCAGTTGCTGATGCAGCATCGATTAGAATCGTTCCGCTTCCCGTAATTAAAAATTGCCACGCCATATGTTGCTCAGCTTTTACATTGCCATATACTGCCACTTCTATCTTGGCCGACTTTGGTAATGCTATCAAGCTGTTTATGTCAACATAACACGTAGTATCGTCTAGAGCCTGACTTATTATTGGACCTCCTGACATAATTCCCACCTCACCCAACCCCTTGAATTCATAACGAGTGATAGAAGAGGTGGCTACCATATTAAACCAAGATTGGCGCTTGCGTTTGACCGCCATACTATCAGAATAAAACAAGATATTCTTAACATCAAAAAGCAATTCGCTCGTAACTGGAACGACATTAACATAGCATCCCGCCGGCAGAGCCAAAATAAATTCGGAGGGGCCTGAAATAAGCGATTCATATAAGCGATTACCCGCAAAGGCATGCGTAATTTTCACGCGACGATCTTCGCGCAGGTTACCTTCTCCGTGAAACATAATAATTGTAGCTGGTTCTAAGACGTGAATTTTATCAGAGCTATCCGCCAATGATATTTTCACCGTCTGCAAGTTCAATACCTCAACTTTCATAACCCCACCTCCTTATCATTTTTGCCCAAATTGCGTTTTCGGCGAATTAGAAAACTTAGTATTACCACCAAAGCTACTATCATTAGAATCATGCCAACATAAAGGGGTGCTGATGATTTCTGGGATTCTTGGTAATAGTTTAGCTGGTTGTTCAAATCCTGATTTTGCCTGGTTAATTCCTGAACTTGCACTTCCAAATCCTGCTTCTGCCTGGCTAAGTCCTGGGCCTGGGTTTCTAAGTCCTGGACCTGGGTTTGTAAATCATGAACCTGAGACATGGCATCTTCGGCCATACTTTCCACCGCTTTAATTCTATCCGGAAGCTCCTTGTATTCGTTAAATGTATCTATTATGCTGGCACCGCAAGTTTGGGCCGTAACTGACAGCGAGAGCAGAATTGCGATAATAATACCGGTAAATAACTGGCTTAGCCTAGGTTTTAATATTTCCCCAGCTGGTTCCCTGCGGGCTTTTTCTTCATTAACTTTTCCTGCCATTTAAGTGCACTCCTTTGGTTCTATTAGTATCCATGTATATCATGAGCTATCTTCCCTTACTTGCGGTTAAGCTTTGGCCCTCTTCCATTATCGCAGATGTTGCTTCTCCTTTACTGCTTTGCTAAAGATTTATAGTCAACATTCTAGGTAATTAGTTGCCATTCTTCAATATCTTTTATATTCCCGCAAATATCGCATGTATTCCACCTGATATTACGACATTGTTCTAGATACAGTGTTATCGGGAAGACTGCTGGCCATCGGATACTATTAAATACAGCTGCGCATAAGCCCATTCTGGGCAAAAAAATAACAGGGCCTGATTAAGCCCTGTATTATTTGCTATATATGGTGGGCGCAGGGGGTTTCGAACCCACGACTTCCACCGTGTGAAGGTGGCATGCTGCATCTTAGTTATCAACCACACAAGCTATATCAAACAGGTATTCATCGATTTTAATATCGGAGAACAGGTTAATTACACCCTCACTCTTGGAGCTTGGCTTGGGGAGTCCTTCAATCCGATTATTTTTTAGCTTTAAGCTGGCCTATGATATACTCATTCATCTGGTCATAACTATTCCAAAGGTTTTCACTCGCATTAAAATAATTGGGATAGCAGTACTTAAACATCCATTGCATATCGCTAATTAACTTCTCACTACTTAGGCCGGCCACCTTTTTAAATTGTTCTTCCTTAATTACAGTTATGTTGTGAGCAGCAGGATTGCGAATTTGATCTTCAACCCTTCGCATACCCCTGGCTCTAGTTAATGCATTTTCATTAGGGAATCTGCCTTGCAGTCCGCAGTCAAATTCAATCATAGGCAAAAGCGTAGAGCATGACAGATCGCTGTCTCGAAAACCTAAGGAGAATTTTAAATCATAGTAGGCTAATAACATAGGGTCCCTGGTTCCCACCTTATTCCGTTTAATAATCCAATGATCCGGATCATTCCGATAAGACTCACAATAATCCCGCTTAACATTGCGATGGCACTTCTCCTTTAAGAAACATTCAAAAAGCCGGGTTAAAGCTGGGGAAATACCCCGCACGAAGTCCATTAGTTGCCCTGATTTCTGCTGTATTCCTAATAATGATAAATATTCAAAAAGAACCTGCGCATCACCCGGGATTTTAGGTAATATATCATAATTGGCCAGTTTACTTTCTTTTTTGGCTTCACTTATATCCATGTTCTTGCGGTGTTTACCAGCCTTTATAAGATGCATGACTTGGGCAGGAACAAATTCTTCGACCATCATCAAAATATTTAGGGCGGCCGTATAGTTATAGGCTTCAATATTGCTGATGGCTGCCTCCCTTAAAAAGAGATAACGCAAATTGTCCGAATTTACCTGCTTTGCTCTATTGCCTGGTTCCATCTCAGGATGATTATCAAGGTTATTTTCCCAATATATATCCAGTTTATAGTCGGGAGAACCATAATTCTCACTTTCATTAGGGGTTACCACTTGAATTGGAACAACCGGAAAGGGAGTAGTAAAAGCCAGTAAATTACAGGAGGATTTCATTTGCGGAGTTCCCGATGATAAATTGATAAGTATCTGGCAATCTTGATTAGCGTTATGAATCCCCATTAGTTCTCGCTCAAAGATTGGATAGAAGATTTCAAAATCCTGAGGATTATCGATGTTATCATATCGCAATTCAATAAATTCGCAGTTAAATCCAATTTCTTCACATAATTTTCGGCCATGAACGCGATATCGGTTATCCTGGTCAGCTAATTCGCAGATTCTCTTAGTCATAAACAAATAAACCTTATTAGGTCTATAGTGACGCAAAATATGTAAAAACGGACCATCGTGATCGTTTTTTATCGGGTCGGTCATTCCTAATGTACTAAATAGCACCTTTCGCATAAGTTCACCTCACTAACTTAATATATTAAATAATCACAACCTCTTCTTCTTCAAGCAATTCGACCGTACCCCAGGCTCTTATATCAGCATTGCTGGTTAATTTATACACTCTAATTTGATCTTCCACTGAGATTAAAGCTGGTATGCCTTTTACCAGCTTCTCATATTTAGCACTTGGCAAAATACACTCAAACGCTGACTTCTGTACCCGAACTCCAAACCCCTTTAAGTATTTAGCGAAGGCTGCTCTACGACGATTATCCACGATATCATATATTACTACCACCAAATATTTTCGCCTCTCTTCCGGAACAAACTCATCAAAAACGAATATACGATTGCTGCTCTGCATTATCTGATCACCACTGGTTGATATATTGAGGGATCACCTTCCTCGACTGCTTTGGCCAATCGCTGACACTGCATTTCCATCGCTCTTCGAAAGCTCACTTCATAATCTACATAACTCAAATAATGCACCCGAGTTCGAACCTTCTTTTCATACTCGCCTATATACACTTTAGACGCTGCATTGTTTAGAAACATGCCGCCATTTTGTGACTTTTTTTCATAATTGTCCAATTTAATAATACCTTTACTTATTACATATAAAGCTAACGAATCTGCTAATACAGCCCGCCATTCCTCCATCAAATCTGAGCATAGGGCAGGATGCCCTTTCCTAATGCTGTGCAAAAAACTAGCATAGGGATTCAAGCCTCGGTTTACTGCGGCTGAATAAACATCATACATTACCAAAGTATAGGCAAAGCTTAACAGAGAATTAAAAGGATCTCGCGGAGGCTGTCTATTTCGCCCACTAAAGGCAAATTCCTTATCAACCAATCTGCCCAGGCTCTTGTAGTAATATCGGGCAGCTATTCCTTCATGTCCCATCAACTCTTCTTTACGGCTAACGCTGTCGATTGATGGCAATATATTTGACATCGCATCAATTTCATTTTCGATGTTTACTGCCGGGCGGTTTCTTTTATAACGACGCAAAACCGTTATCTGATTTTTTACTTTGGCAATTACTATTCTCTTGGACAACTCCAGGCAAAATTCTTTATCCTCTCCACAGGCAAACTGACGTCTCTGCCGATTAATGTCGACATTGCGCGTAGATTCCAGCCTGCCATAGAACTTACCTCTACTGGATAACCAGGTCAGGTTTATGTCTCTTTCCATAAACTGCTTAACGCTATTTGAACTAAGACTTGCATCGCCAAACATTATGACACTTTCTACTCCCTCAATAGGCAGGGTGCGTTTCAGATTATCGCTTTCAACAATGATACAGTTTTCTTGTACTCCAATTTTTGCACCGCGTTCATAAACATAAAGAAAACTCATCCATTCACCTCCTAGTAACTGCTGTGCTACTCACAATAAAGACTAGTTTTGTCCCCTTAAATGATTCCTCCTTCTAAATTCAGGACTTTTTTTGACAGTTCAGCTATTTAGTTTCCGTCCCCTTAACAGGGTCCTCATATTTGAATTGTTCCCCCCAGCACTATAAGCGACATTGAAACCGGGTTTCCGTCCCCTTAACAGGGTCCTCATATTTGAATCAGATAACTATTTTGTTCAAGTTTTACATTACCGTTTCCGTCCCCTTAACAGGGTCCTCATATTTGAATTAAGGAGACCGAAACCTTTGAGGAGGGCTATGTGTTTCCGTCCCCTTAACAGGGTCCTCATATTTGAATGCACTACACGCCAGGATAGCCCAGCGGCCACGCAGGTTTCCGTCCCCTTAACAGGGTCCTCATATTTGAATGAAAGGAAGGATTAGGATGCAAAAATACAACGAGTTTCCGTCCCCTTAACAGGGTCCTCATATTTGAATTTGTAATGGCGTTGTTTACGGCTACAACCAAAAAGTTTCCGTCCCCTTAACAGGGTCCTCATATTTGAATGGATTTTAACCGCATGATGGAGGATGAGTTTAAGTTTCCGTCCCCTTAACAGGGTCCTCATATTTGAATCTACCGCAAAGATCAATTGATATTGCTGATAGCGCGTTTCCGTCCCCTTAACAGGGTCCTCATATTTGAATGAAAAAGGCTATTTAATGAAACAGGGATCGAGGTTTCCGTCCCCTTAACAGGGTCCTCATATTTGAATTATGAAGTAC
>CAZYJA010000016.1:0-810 GCA_964647245.1 uncultured Syntrophomonas sp.
GTTCAGAAATTGGACCATAGCGAACGACCGTATTAAAGTCCTGGGTTACGGCCATCATAACCTTGACTCTATCGGGGATCTGTTCGTGGTATGCACTGTAAGTCAATAAATATAAGTCGTTCCCAACCGGATTAACCCGAATATCTTCCACCCCTCCGGCTTCCGCTTCAATAACCGAGTTAATATTAACGCCTTCCGCATAAATATCATTCTCGGTCGCCGGCAATAAAAATGGTCGGGGGTCTACCACCCAATTATTTAGGCCATTGTCACTTACAGCTTTACCGATTACACAACGTCCATCAGCAATATGGGAACGAAAAAGCATTATGGTTTGGTTCTTGCCATTCGCACCTGTAACTTGTGCCATTCCTGCATTATGAACCGTGTATGTATATAAACGGCTATCCGTACCCCAGACTTTATTGACAGCATGGCATGTTAATACTGGGTTACCGGGATAGCGTAAAACTGGTTCATTAATTGATACTATTCCCTCAAATCCATTTAACTCGACCTGACCTTCTGTACGGCCCATTTCCATTCTCCTTTTACATTGCGGTATACCAAATAGGTTCGGCAAATGGGAAAGATGAATACTTTTTAAAAGGGATTCATTTCTCCCCGTGTTCAAGCAGCAAAAGTTTCATTCGAGTATACTCTTGAGCGTATTATAACCCTCTACCTTCCAGCGCTTAGCGGTAATCCATTAATTGACCGTAATACCTAGAAAGCATGTTATCGCCCCAATCCTTGGTATGATACTCCTTGACGGCGCCTTCCAAGTGAACGTCCGACGGAGCGAATGCC
>CAZYJA010000016.1:820-20009 GCA_964647245.1 uncultured Syntrophomonas sp.
ACATTCAGAAAATAATGGACCGGATGTAGTTCCTGGGGAATTAAATAAAAGATGAAAGCTAGGAAGGCGGTCAATCAGGTTCGCTTTCTCAGACGGAAAAAAGTAACCCCCTTCAGGCTTTTACCGGCTTGAGAATTGGAGGTCGATTCAACCGGACACCCACGAACAGGCTTCTATTAGCGATATTCTCCGGGGCTTTAACAGTTTTTGGCTTCTTTATTGGTCTGTAAAGTAGGCTTCCAAAGGGAGTGATGGCATTCTGCCCATTCCTCTGAGACTTTTCCATTTATAAGTATCCGCCACGTTCCCTTATTAACCCACAAGGATAGGTATATATGCCCTATTACCGCTACTATCAGCACAACAGCTGTTACACCATGAATTACTAATATCAAGTCATTTACTGCTGTCTGAGTAATTATACTTCTCATCAAATTGACTCCGGTACCGGTTATAACAAAAGATAACAAAATGCCTACCCAATAGAATACCTTTTGTCCAGCGTTAAATTTATCAGCTGGTAATGACACTTCTTCTTTTATTAAATATCCACCTAAACGTCTTAACCATAAACCATCATGTTTTTTGAACAAGCCGGCTTTATACCATATTGCCAAAGTACATATAGACATAATAAAAAATATGCCGCCGTTAATACTGTGGGTAATTCCTGAACTTTTGCTACCTCCGTGGATTACAAAGTATATACCTGTTCCTGCAACGATAACAAAAGACAGCATCCGAATAAAATGAAATACTCGCTCTGCCATTGAGAACCTCTGGATAACATTCTGGTCAGAGTCAAGGGGAACACCTTTAGCACCAATAATTAGGAGGTGTAATATTGAAACGACAATTGGTACAAAAACGGATATAACGATTAATGTTCCATTATGACTATTATAGAAATCAGTCACCATTTTCCCCCATTTCCACAACTTGTGTACTTAGGTCTCGTTGCCTAATTTTGTGGTCATTTGCATATTCTTTCTTCATCCTGTGGCGGAACGCATATGACTATAGGAGCATCGCTTAATCCTAATTGCCATTTTAAACCTTTTTCTCTTTTTTCTTCTAGTATACATATTTTGCGGCTGTAATTCAATCAAAGTAGTCCACTCGCACTGCCGGGTCATCCCTTGTACACATCCTTAACAATCATGCCGTCGCTTATTCCACTATCCGCTCTCCACGGTTAGACATATTTATTTCGGACCTTCCTACGATATAAAAACAGGACAAAAAACAAACCAGCAACCAAACCTAATACTCCCGGATGAAAGATGGAATAGACCAGTATTATTACAGGCAATAACGACATTCTTACAAGTGCTTTCAATGGTTCACTTTGAGCTATGAAAGCAGCGATAGGAGGCGAATTATGATAATAGAAATTTACGAATTCCCGCCCCAAGCTATTGGTTAGTAAATAACTATCTCTAAATTGTCTTAATAAAACCACTGCCGGTTGAAATTTGGAACCATAAGCAGCTGTTGCAATAAAACATTCGTCTACTACTAGCGTTATAGTAAGGGTCTGGGATTCTCCAGAACTGAAGTTGAAGGAAAGAATGGTGTTCCCCGCTTCCTGTGCGGACAGGTAGGCCGGCTTGATTGTTACCGTATTTTCATTTACGCTGTAATCTGTATCTAGTATCAGGGGTGTTGTTCCGTTAGTTATACTTACCAGGGTATTGCCGTTTAGCATCATGGTGGTGCTCACATCTGTTTGGGCAGAGGAATTTTTATCATAATTGATAGTTGTCGGGGTTAAGCTGCTATTTTGAAATATAGCAGCTGGGTATCCATTCCACGGATTGGTAAAACCTGTTTTCCCTGCAAGAAAATAAACGGTAAAGTTAGAAGTTGTTTCGGAAAATGCGTCAACACCCATGGTTGGAGCATTACCATGAAAATATGCTGCCATTAGGCTGCTGCAATATAAAAAAGCCTGATCATCAATATTGGTCATACTATTTGGTATGCTTATACTAGTGAGGCTTAAGCAATCACAAAAAGCACCCTCACCAATTCTGGTCACACCTTCGGGAATATTTATGCAGCTGAGGCTTCTGCAAGAACAAAACGCACTAGCCCCAATACTTGTTACACTTGTAGGTATGCTTATGTTGTTGAGTGTTACGCAGTATTGAAACATCCCCTCACTAATGCTGGTCATGTTATCCGGTAACCTTACAGTATCGAGTTTATAGCAATAAAGAAACGCATATTTACCGATACTGGTCACGCTATTCGGTATGCTTATGCTGGGAAGATTGTCGCAATCAGAAAACGCATACTCACCTATACTGGTTACACTATCCGGTATGTTTATGTTGCTGAGTTTTAAACAATAATAAAAAGCCCAGTCACCAATACTTATTACGCCATTAGGTATGCTTATGGTTACGAGTTTTTTGCATCCACAAAAAGCACTGGCACCAATGCTGGTCACACTATCCGGTATGCTTACATTGGTGAGGCTTTCGCACTGGTAAAATGTACGCGGATTAATACTAGTCACACCTTGGGGAATGCTTATGCTGGTTATTCCGCACCAACCAAACGCATTGTCACCAATGTATGTAATACTATCCGGTATATTTATGCTGGTCAGGCTGATGCAATTATAAAACGCGGAGTCACCAATGCTTCTCACACCATCCGGTATGATTATGCTATTTAGGCTGCAACCATAAAATGCATAATTCCCAATATTAATAACACTTTCCGGGAGGTCTATACTAGTGAGGCTGCTGCAGCCATAAAACGCGGAGTCACCAATTCTTGTTACACTATCTGGTATGCTAATGCTTAAAAGGTTCCAGCATCCAAAAAACGCATAATCGCTGATTCTAGTCACACTATTCGGAATGCTAATACTGGTAAGACCTCTGCAACAATTAAACGCATAATTACCAATGCCAACCACACTATCCGGTATGCTTATGCTGGCGAGACTATCGCAATTATCAAAAGCATTGTTACCAATGCCAGTCACACGAACCCCATTAATTGTACTTGGAATTATTACCTCTGAAGGACTGCCACTATAACCAGTTATCGTTCTAGTTGCTCTGTCAAAAACAATTTGGCCGCCTGTTACATCATAATTATCAGTACCCGATTGAACCGTGTAACTAAATGTAGATATGCTACTATCAGACATTCCATCTTTGACGGCCATAGCTTTAATCGTTGTCGACTCATTTATAGTAATCGGTTCGGTGTATTGAGAGCTTGCGCTAGTCGGCTCACTACCATCAACAGTATAATAAATAGTAGCTCCGTCGGTAGTAGTTGATAATATTACCTGGGTTCCCGATGAAATTTCGCCAGAGGTAACAGACGCAGCTGGCATTTCAACTGGCTCTTCTGTACTGTAAGGCGCGACCACCACAATAGTATCTTCGCTGGCAAGGTATCCGGTTTTCGCCGCATACCTTACGCAGTAGGTGCCAGGTTTTAGACCTGTGATTGTGGTACTGGTTGCCGTCGTATATTCTATGTCAGCCTCCAGCCGGTATTCCATATCGGTTGTTACTCCGGTGATTTGCCCGTCATCGTTGGCTGATGATGCAGGTGCTACCCCTACCAATCCTGTAGGTGCAGTCTGGTCTTGATTAACGTCAACTGTGATGTAATCCCAATCCATATAAGAACCTACCGGACTATAGCACATCCCACTCAAAATTATTTCCTGATTTGCCATGAGGTTCTCGGGTAACGTAAAGGTTCTTGCCATCTGATAATCTATACCATCGTAACTAACTGCAACATTAACATTTAAGCCATTTCTTTCGACTCGATACCAATAATAGTGACTCGTCCACCCATCAATACCAACATCATCAGAAGCTCGAAAGTCTGATGAATCACTAAATGTTTCAGGATTTCCTCCATTATTTAGAATATCTATAATTAGGTCATTTGCACCAAACCAATAGTCAACACCCCGAAGAAATCTAAAAAAATTATCCTTACCTTCTCCAAAGGCCAATATCATTTGGCCTTTTTGTGCTCCTGTGGAAACACCATTGCTAGATTCGTGAAGATGATAATAGACTTTTGTATTTAGCACCCAACTATCGCCAGAAAATTCTCTGATTAAGGTCATGCTGGGAGGCCAATTCCAGGTATCTTTAATAATATAATTATTTAACCAACCATCCGTATCCGACCGATTACCCTCCATATAATATCTTAAATTCCCTGGGTTATCAGTAACCGAATATCTGCCATAACCGGGGTAAGGATCTATTACCTGCCATGAAGAATCCAATTGTGAACCGGAAAATTGTTCGTTGATTTCCTCTTCAAAAATGATTTGTCCACCTGTTACATCATAATTAACAGTCTCTGCACTTGCTGTTGGCAGCTTTAACGGAAACATTTGCATCACAGCAAATACTATGATCATCGTCACGAATATGGTTGTTGCCCTCTTCAAAACCATATCGTTACCTCCCTCTCTCGAAGCTCTCTACAAAATATCACGTGAAAGTAACTTTGTAGCAAACACTACCGTCATAACCGCCCCACCTTTCCTATGTAAAAGACCCTTTAATGGTGTATTTCACCCGGTACCGGAACACCTCTTCTGCGTAACCTGCACCGGTAAATTAGGAACATGATAAGCAGCACCGTTACCATCAGCATAGGATGATAGATCAGATATACCAGTACAATTACTGGAGCCAACACTACTCTGACCAACATTTTCAGTGGCTGGCTGGTGGCAATTATGCCCGCTATTGGTGGTGAATGTTGATAGTAATAATTCACAAATGCTGTACCCCAGGAATTGGGCAACAAGTACTGGTCGCGGAACTGTCGCAGTAGAGCTACTGGCCAATCAAACTTGGAGCCGAAAGCAGCTGTAGCAATGAAGCATTCATCCGTATTACTTTGCCCCTTTAATACCAACTGGTTAGAGCTGTTTAATGTAAATTCTGCTATGGTGTTTCCTACCGAATCACTGTATACCCTTACTTCCAGGTCTGCTATGTCTGCATACACTGCTGGCATGGAGTTTATTGCGTTTTCTATGCCAACCGGAACCGAATTCACAACTGTATTATTCGATTTCTTGTATACGTTGAAATGGGTTGCATTACTGATTCCTTGAAGTGTTATTCTGAAAGCCGATGAAAACTGATTAATCGACGTAATGCTATAACTCCCTGACGGTGACTCATTCTGCGGTACCGTAACCGTCAGGTCGCACTCGGCATACTTCAAAACATCAGCGTTACTGGTGGCTCTTATAATTGCTGTTCCTGCATTTACTGCCGTTACCAGCCCTGATGCCGATACCGTTGCAATGTTGCTTCCACTCTGACTGTAGACTGACCACGTTACACTCTTGTCAGTGGCGTTGTCAGGTATTATTGTGGCAGTCAGTTGCTCCGTTTGTCCGGCTGTTATGGTTGTTGCAGGTTTATTTAGGGTAACTCCCGTCACTGTGCCAATAACTTCAAACGTCCTGCTATATTTTGTTGCATAATCTTTTGCGGTAGATGGATCATAGCCTATAATCTTGGTTGTGGCTGGAATTGTGTACCTACTATCATCTATTTCTGTTGTCGGCGAGTTAAATGTAATGCTGGTCAAGGCCGTGCAAACGTCAAATGCAAGGTCGTTTATAATAGTTACACTTTCCGGAATAGTAATGCTAGTCAAACCTGTGCAACCTCTAAAAGCCCAGCTACTAATACTGGTTACCCCTTCCGGAATACTAATATCGTTTAAGCCTGTGCAGCCGTAAAAAGCCCTTTCACCTATATTAGTTACTCCTTGCGGAATGATAATACCAGTTAATCCTTCAGGACATTGTATTAAAATAGTCCCTGCTTGGTTATAAAGCACTCCGTCCATACTTGTATATGTTAAATTATTTATTTCTACGTTAATGTTGGTTAAGCCTGTGCAACCGTCAAAAGCATCGTCCCCTATACTTGTTACACTCTCCGGAATGCTAATACTGGTTAAGCTGGAACAATTGGAAAAAACATAGTTTCTGATATCCGTTACACTTTCTGGAATGGTTATGCTGGTTAAACCCGTGCAATCTGCAAAAGCCCAGTTACCTATACTGGTTACCCCTTGCGGAATGGCAATGTTGGTTAAACTTGTACAACCTGCAAAAGCCCAGTAGCCTACACTGGTTACCCCTAGTGGAATGGAAATGTTGGTTAAACCTCCGGGCCACGTTATCAAAATAGTTCCTGCTTGGTTATAAAGCACGCCGTCCATACTCGTATATGTTGAATTATTTATGTCTGCGTTAATGCTGGTTAGGCCTGAACAGCCGCTAAAAGCCGAGTCGCCTATACTTGTTATCCCTTGCGGAATTGAAATGCTGGTTAGGCCAGTGCAACCGGCAAAAGCATAATCGCCGATACTTGTTACACTATCCGGTATGCTTATGCTGGTTAAACCTCCGGGACAGGCCATTAAATGATTCCCCGCTTTGTTATATAGCAAGCCATCCATACTCAAATAGGTTGAGTTATTTATGTTTACGTTAATATTGCTTAAACCTGTGCAATCTATAAATGCACGGATGCCTATACTTGTTACCCCTTGCGGAATTGTAATGCTGGTTAAGCCTGTGCAACCGGCAAAAGCATATTCGCCGATATTTGTTACACTTTCTGGAAGGCTTATGCTGGTTAGACCTGTGCAATCTTTAAAAACACGGGTGCCTATACTTGTTACTCCTTGCGGAATTGTAATTCCGGTTAAGCCTGTGCAACCAGCAAAAGCATCGTAGTCTATTCTTGTTACACTTTCCGGTATGCTTATGCTGGTAAGACTGCTGCACCCTTTAAATGCCCCTGTGATAGTTGTAACCGGAACTCCGCCTAATGTATCTGGAATTACTACTTCTGTAGGGCTACCAGCATAACCAATTATGGTTCCAGTTTCTGGGCCAATGATACACTTAATTTGTCCTCCTGTTACATCATAATACATTACGGTTCCTGAACTGCCAGGTCCACCGCCGGCGTAACGGCTTATGTAAAGGTACTGACTGGCTCCGGCACTGAAGTTAAATGTAAGCATCGGGGCTGACTGCGCAGCCAAGTAGGCCTTCCTAATTGTTACTGTATTCCCACTAACTCGGTAGTCCATTTCCGGTACCAGGGTTTCTGTTCCGTCAGTTATGCTTGATAGGGTATTACCGTTTAATGTCATGGTAATTGTTATATCTGCTGGGACCGAAACATTAAATCCTGTATTTGTTGGGTTTATCGAGCTGGAAACAGGATCTCCCGGTACACCTCCACCACCTCCTCCTGCTCCGCCACCACCCCCTGTAGGTATGCCACTAACGATATTTGTTATGGTAAGGTACTGAATGGCTCCGGCGCTGAAATTAAAGTTAAGTATGGTACCTGCCGTCTGCGCAGCTATATATGATTTGTAAATCGTTACTGTATTTCCGCTTACGCTGTAGTCCGTATCTAATACCAGAGTTGCTGTTCCATTAGTTATACTTACCAGGGTATTGCCGTTCAAAGTCATGGTAGTTATTATATCTGCTGGGGTTGAGACATTAAACGTTGCATTTGCCGGGCTTATGGTGCTGTTTTGCGGTTCGGTTGCTGCTTTATAAAGCAACTGATTAGAACTGTTCAATGTAAATTCCGCGATGGTGTTGCTACCTGCCGAATTACTGTATACCCTTACCTCCAGGTCTGCTATGTCTGCATATACTGCTGGCATGGAGTTTAGTGCACTTTCAATGCTTACCGGGACTGAATTTACCAACGTATTACTCGATTTCTTGTATACGTTAAAATGGGTGGCATTACTGATTCCTGAAAGTGTTATTCGGAAAGCCGAAGAAAATTCATTAATTAGCGTAATGCTATAACTACCTGTCGGTGAATCCGCATATGCCTTATCAACAAACATGCTTCCGTTGTTACCACTGGCAAACATTAAGCACAATATGAATACTAAGGCCGTTACTCGTTTTTTATACATTTATTACGCTCCTTTTCCTGAATAAAACATCCCCATCTACCTTTTAGTCGGGAGATGGGGGATGAGGGTTACTCGTAATCAAGTATGCCGGCATTACTACCTCCTTCGAGTTTCAGTTCCGCAATCTTGTCGGTACCCGCTGCATCGCTATATATCCATACCTCCAGATCACTAATGCTGCTGAATACAGCGGGCATGGAATTCAACGAACTGCCTATCGCAATTGGAACAGAGTTTATCAGGGTGCTGCTTGAGGTTTTGTAGACGTTAAAGTAGGCGGCTGCCGGTACGTTGTTGGCGGTAATTCTAAAACCGGAAGAAAATTGGTTGATCGGGGTTATGGTATATGTTCCCGGTCGCAAATCAACGATCTCACTGCCGGCTTTGTACCATTTGTTGAAGCCTCTTATGGCATTTACCTGTGGATCTGTTAATGCATAGGCGGGATCTAAGAACTGCTCTTCTGTCAGTTCAAATGGGGCATACCATTTCCCACCGAATTTGAAGTAGGCTATGTTTTTGTTGATGCCATCTTTAAGCAGGGATGCAATCATAGTGGTTGCCTGAGGATCGTTCATGGCATCAGAACTCATATCGAAAAAGTCATCCCCCAGTTTCAAGGTGTTGTTGGGTATGGAGCTGATATTGAAGCCTGGTTGATTTGATATTGCTGCCTTTACAGTAACAACAAACTCTTTTGTATCACTTGTCGTTCCTTTGCTTATTGTTGCAGTCAAAGTGACAGCAGTATCTACCGCAGGTCTTGTTACGCTGCCATCAGCGGCAATAATCCCAGCAGGAGTAGCTATCCATGATATGGTAGTGCCGTTTAATCCGCTTGTTGGCAAACTCAGGTTGGCTATAATATTGTCCGGGGACGTATTTGCACCTTTTATTGTGTCAAATGTTAATGCATTCTTATCTGAGGCTACTGAATCTTCTGATGTTGCAGATGCTAATTCTCCAGTTATTATATAAGGATTTCCTTCACTGCCATCCCCAGCAGAAGAAGATACACCGGATTTTAGGCATAAAGACGGAGCTATACCTACTGAACCGTTTACATCAAATACATACCAGAAATGATCATCCGGAGCACAAGACAGAGTTTCACCCGAGCTGCCCATATGTGGCGTCCTTGTCCAATAAAACCAATACTTTTCAGTATCAATTCTGCTGTCTTTGTTTTCAGATATCTGTACTGCCAAGGCTGTGGGCTTTTTAAGATACTGCCAACCTCGGTCATAAACATATTTTTGCAATTCATATAGATCCGGCAGGAAAACAATATCTTCAACATTCTCATAAGCATTATCATAAAAATTATTTATATTGTCCGTCATTCTGAAGGAATATGGAACCGAATATCCGGATCCGCCGTCTTTGATCAATTCATCAATGGGCGAAATAAGGCAGGGATGTGTTATAGGTTTGATTGAAGCTAGTTCATTTTGAGTAAAATTATTCAAAAACCCAGGTTCATCGGCATAATCGTTGTTAGAAGAAGAGTAATTCCAATAGCCGTCACATACATGAGTATCATCAGGTGGCTGCTGACTGAACGCTACCCGTGATGAATCAGAATTCAACCATTCCCGAATATTGGATTTCTCCCAATAATTACTTCCCCTTGTAATCCTGAAACTATCAATCCTGCCGTCCGTCCCGTCACCACCCGCATCAAAAGCCTTAAGGCACAATATCTTCTCAGTTAATAACATAGGACTTCCTTGATCATCTATGTTTATCACCCTCCAAAGTATAGGTTGACCATAGTAATGCCCAAATTGTATGTAGTCGCCTATATTAATGGTGGCTGATACTGCATTGACCGTAACAATACACTCAACATACTTGCTTACATCATAATTACTGGTCGCCCTGATAACTGCTGTTCCTGGATTCACCGCCGTTACAAGCCCTTCTGCCGATACTGTTGCAATATCGCTGCCGCTTTGGCTGAAGACCGACCACGTTACATTTTTGTCAGTGGCATTGTCAGGCGTTACTGTGGCAGTTAGTTGCTCCGTTTGTCCTGCTGTTATGGTGGTTGTGGCTTTATTAAGTGATACTCCTGTTACTGCTATGTCCTCAATGGTTGAAGTTTCTGGCTGCATTACTCCAGTTAAATTAAGAACCTGTACGGGTGATAAAGTGTCAACGGAAGCATCATATGAATTTGCATAACTGCCACCTGCAGTTCCTACGCCAAGATCTCCGCACCAGTTATCTCCCCACGTCCATAATGTTCCATCCTTCTTTAACGCCATGGCATGGTATTGCCCGCAAGCTATAGCCGATACATCATTTAAATCTGATATTTGAGTAGGTAAAGATTTATTAGTGGTATTTCCATCTCCAAGTCCGCCTGAATAGTTATATCCCCATGACCAGACAGTAGCGTCATCTTTTAGAGCCAGACTCATTGAGCCGCTTGCAATGCTCACTATTCCGCTCAAATCATGAATCATAATTGGGGTTAATTTATCAACGGTTGTTTCATCGCCAAGCTGCCCGCATTCATTCCTTCCCCACGCATAAACCGTTCCATCTTTTTTTAAAGCCAGACCGTAATCGAGTCCTGCGGATATATCCACAATATCACTTAACCCCTCGATTTGGGCAGGGATTGTTCTATTCACTGTGGTCCCATCCCCTAGTTGGCCGTATTGGTTAGAGCCCCATGTCCATACCGTATTATCACTTCGCAAAGCAAAATAAAAATTACGTCCGCATGATGTTTTTACTATGGAGTTCAATCCCTGTACTTGCATTGGTATTGTAGTTATCAGGTCATTGCGAGATGTTGTTGATGTTCCATCCAAGTTTGTTCCAAAGGTCCAAACCGTTCCATCATTTTTAATTACCAAGTTTTCAGCAACCCGTGAAGATATTGCTTTAATATTACTTAATCCAGACATTTGAAAAGGAACATCACAATCAATTCCTTCATCATACGCATATACATCTCCACCAAAGGTTCCATTTCCAAATTCACCATAATAATTACTTCCAAAGTTCCATACTGTGCCATCCTTCTTTAGCACCATGCTATGATACGTTCCACCTGCTACTGCAACAGCGTCTGTAATGCCTGGCACTTGAACCGGAGTTTTTTCGTCGACTCCATCAGTGAATTGATACCATTCTCCCCCGGAATTGCCATTCCCCAATTGACCCTGGCAATTATATCCCCAAGCCCATACTGTTCCATCTTCTTTTATGGCCAATGTATGTGCCCAACCCCCAGCAATAGGAACAATTCGCTGTGTGCTCGATGCTGTGGAATCGCTCACTGTTATAGTCAGGGTCTGGGGTTCCCCTGCACTGAAGTTAAAGGTAAGCGTGGTTGTTCCCACTGCCTGCGCAGCCAAGTAGTCCTTCATAATTGTTACTGTATTTTCGCTTACGCTGTAATCCGTATCCGATACCAGAGTAGATGTTCCATTAGTTATACTTACCAAGGTATTGCCGTTCAGGGTCATGGTGGTGGTTATATCTGCCTGGGCAGAGGTGCTTTTGTCAAATGTGGCAGTGTTTGGGTTTATGCTGCTGTCTTGTGTGGTAGTGCCATCCACATCAGGTGTGTCTGGCTGCTGTAAAAAGGTAAAAGAGTAAACTTCAACACCATTTGAATATAAAGTTGCTTGCAATTCGCTATTTGGATCATCTATTTCGCCAGTAATATCCTCATCAATATATTCACAATATGTTTCCGCATCAAATAGTGCATATATATTTTGTATCTCACCAATAATTTCACCATTTTGTTTGAGCTCAAGTGTAAAAGGACTGGCGCTTATAAGATTTATACCTTCTATATGATAGTGATAAGGTGATTCTTCCATCCAATATGTTGTATTAACTTGAGGCTCATCATATACCTGTATCTGATTATAGTAAGTCTCACAATATGGGATTTCATTATTATTGACAATAATATGTGCATCGTAGTAAGAAGAGTCACTATTATCGAACAAAGATCCTTTTATCATTTTCAATCCTACGTTCAATTTTTTAGTGTCAATATCATAGTATCTCGCTTCACTATTCTCTGCTACCAACATTGCAACCGTGTCACCATTGGAATCAGTATAATAAGCATCTATCGTTGCACTATCATTGGCATTTAGTATTGTCACAGCCAGTGGAAATTCATTTCGGTCTGTACCCACATTTGTCGGGAAAACATCAGTTACTATGGCATTTGCATAGCATTTTGCAGTAAAATTTGCTATCCTCGCTACTTCAATCCCATTTCTATAAAAAACAACATCAACCTCGTTATCTCCATTACTATTAGTAAAATTGGATTGTAAAGCAGCGCCCTGGATAACATACGCTCCTGAGTGGCTGTATGAAGTTACATTAGTAGTTGATAGGATAAGATTTCCCAGCTGATATATTTGTATTTCATCAACCACTATTCCGGTGATACTCTGATTATCATCATCGTTTAAGGAAAACCACATATAAGGGACCGTATTCGCCTGGCTGGAAAAAACATATGGCCATACACTTGATGTGGTACTACTTATTTCACCAACGCTTAAACTGGCACTTAATGACTTTATACCCGATGCAGTTGCATTGCTATTAACAAAATCCCTGTGGATTACAGCCCCATTCCCTTTCACAATAATTGCTGCATCTGCACTCATTGGCTGAAATACAAAAGATAAACATAAAACCGTCAATAAAAAGAACAGAACATTATAAATTGCTTTTTTCATAAGCATTCTCCCTCCCTATAATTAAATGTTTTCTCACTATATCTCACTCATCCTTGAGATTCAGCAATTGGCAACTGAGCCATCTTCCTCCCTGTGTTAAGGTAAAGGGGCTGGGGGTTACTTGTAATCCAGTATGCCGGCATTACTACTTCCTTCAAGTTGCAGTTCCACAATTTTGTTTGTACCCGCTGCATCGCTATATATCCATACCTCCAGATCACTAATGCTGCTGAATACAGCGGGCATGGAATTCAACGAACTGCCTATCGCAATTGGAACAGAGTTTATCAGGGTGCTGCTTGAGGTTTTGTAGACGTTAAAGTAGGCGGCTGCCGGTACGTTGTTGGCGGTAATTCTAAAACCGGAAGAAAATTGGTTGATCGGGGTTATGGTATATGTTCCCGGTCGCAAATCAACGATCTCACTGCCGGCTTTGTACCATTTGTTGAAGCCTCTTATGGCATTTACCTGTGGATCTGTTAATGCATAGGCGGGATCTAAGAACTGCTCTTCTGTCAGTTCAAATGGGGCATACCATTTCCCACCGAATTTGAAGTAGGCTATGTTTTTGTTGATGCCATCTTTAAGCAGGGATGCAATCATAGTGGTTGCCTGAGGATCGTTCATGGCATCAGAACTCATATCGAAAAAGTCATCCCCCAGTTTCAAGGTGTTGTTGGGTATGGAGCTGATATTGAAGCCTGGTTGATTTGATATTGCTGCCTTTACAGTAACAACAAACTCTTTTGTATCACTTGTCGTTCCTTTGCTTATCGTTGCAGTCAAAGTGACCTCAGTATCTACCGCAGGTCTGATTACGCTGCCATCAGCAGCAATAATCCCAGCAGGCGCAACCGTCCATGATATCGTAGTACCGTTTAATCCGATTGAAGGTAAACTTAAATTGGAAGTAATATTGTTCGATGCTGTATTTACCCCACTTATCGTCCCGTAGATCAAATAGTCTTTGGCTGATGCAACTGCTTCGGTATCTGATAAAGTATATGTTGCTGTCATTACCTGGCTATACACGGCGTCCTTAACTGCCATGGCTTTGAGGATCGTATCTGAATTGATAACTATCGGCGTCTCGGCACTATATACCGTACTCTGTACAGTTGGATTGTTTCCATCGATCGTATAGTAGATGGCTGCGCCCTCAGTTGCGGTTGTTAATGATACCTGCGTCCCTCTTAAGACTTCACCCGATTCAGGGGTTGCTTCAGGAATAGATGCCTGTTGCATGATTGTGGAATCGCTCACTGTTATGGTGATGGTTTGACAATCTCCGGCGCTGAAGTTAAATATTAGGATGGTTGTTCCCACTTCCTGTGCGGTCAGGTAGTCCTTCTTAATTGATACTGTATTTTCGCTTACGCTGTAGTCCGTATCCAGTACCAGGGTTGCAGTTTCGTTAGTTATACTTGTCAGGGTATTGCCATACAAGATCAGGGTGATGTTTATATCCGCCTGGGCAGATATATTTTTATCAAATGGCGCAGTTGTCGGGCTTATGCTGCTATTTTGCGCGGTAATAATTGATATTGTATAGGTAGTTGTCTGGCCATCAATAGTGATGGTCAATGTCTGGCTAACTGCTGGTGCAGAACTATTAAAGCCAGTCACATTCGCAGCAGTTATGCTCTCAGCTTCAGTGCCGCCATCGCAGTATGTTCTGGTCACTACTAATCCTGTAATATCCAGGGTATCACCTACAGTATAGATCAGCTTGGTAGCCGGGGTAGTTATAGCTATACTTTGTAGCGTTACTGTTGCTGAACTTATCTCAGCAATCTTGCAGGGACTACTTACCAAATTGTTAAATGTGCCGCCCAAAAGGACATGGCAGTTGGTAATGGATGAGGGATAAATGCTGGGAAAGGTCAAGCTGACATCTGTATTGTCGGCAACAGCCTTCACCTGATCAATGTAAATAATATTGTCAGGGTTAATTGTGTAGCCATTAATACCATCATATGCACTGGATTTAACCACCATTAACATATAATCGTTTCCCGCAGTTAAATTGTCACTGGTGTATGTCAACGAATAATAGGCGACGTCTTCATAGTAGCCGTTGCCGTCCGAGTCTGATGCAATTGCAGTTGTGGTATAAGGTATCACAACCATTGTTCCTGCGGTTACTTCCGTCATCCTCGTTTCTGATGCCAAAGCCGAACCAGTGAGTAGCGCTACAATAAATAACGCAAGAAACACCGATAATAATTGTTTTCCTTTTCTCACACACTCGACCTCCGTTTTCTATTCAAATATTTCGCGTATTAGTTTCGACCTTATTTATTGCCAAAAAGTCAAAACCTCACAAATCAGTCGCTTTTCTATTCCAATTCCACCATCGCTGCAAGCGGGGTCATACCACCGAGTTGTGGCAGAACAAAAGCTTTTAGTTTAGCCATGTTCCCCTGAGAGTTATCCATCCAAACGCCGAATTTAATCGTCTGGTCAATCGATAAATCAGCATAAATGTAGTTGATATTAAGCATCTTTCCATTCACATCATAAGCTGCGAGCAAAATGTAGTCTGTGAATTGTGAAGTTATGTTGGTTACTGAGATTTCAGCAAAGTATCCATTCGTTGGTATTACATTCAGCTTTGCACCGTCCGCATCGAAAATAGAAATACCATTTATCAAATACTCCTGGCTCGTTCTGGTTGTGTTTTCCTTTGTTAACCACTTTGCATAAAGTGTGATGTTCCCGGCAGGCATACGATTAAAGGTGTACGGTACCGTAAGGGCTTCGTCCTTATACCAGTCCTCAAAGATATAGTTTTCTTTAGTCGGAGAAGCCGGGGCAGTGATTTCAGTATCATACCTTGCCGTAATTGGATTTACCAACGAACCGCCAGATTCAAATGTTATAGTATAGCTATTTCGGGTGTAATAAAGATTGAGTGTGAGTGTGCTTCCCGATATTACCGTTCCGCTTGAAGTGCTGCTGGTTGGGTCGTATGTAAAACCCTCGAAATTTGATGCCTGTGCTGTAACAGTTGAGCCGACGGTACCCGCAAGGAGTTCAGTCTTGCCCGTTGAATAAGCTTCGCCGTTTTTTGTCTGCAGATAGTGCGTTACCAAGTAATAAGCCGAGTTTGTGCCCGCGCTGCCCGAAATAGTTACGGCTGCTGAATCGGAATATACCGTATCACCATTTATCACCGTTGCCCCACAGCGATAGAGCGCCGTTTCCTCCGCTGATATTGATATGATGGCATAAATCTCCCCTGCAATGTCCGTCCAGGTGGCTCCATTATCGGTGCTCTTTTGCCATTGATAAGCGACGCTGGGGATCGAACACTCGACCGTAAGTGTCGTGTCATTGCCATTAGTGGTCTCTACACTTTCCGGTTGCTGAGTGAACCGCAGTGTTTTAGCATACACGGCGTTTGTAAAAGTACAGTTATACGAATCATTGCTCTCATAGAAATCATTTGTTATTTTACATCGGTACAGTCGGTTGTCAGTATCTGGAGATGTCACAACAGAAAGCGTGCTGCCCATCTCACCGTTGAGGTTATTCCAGTTGTTGCCACTGTCATCACTATATTGCCATTGATAGTAGATACCATTATAGCCGCTGGCTGCAGCAGTCAATTCGCAAGAGTTGCCTGCGAGCGTTGCTGTATCGGTCAGATCCTGAGTGAGGTTTATTTTTTCCCAAAACTTTATATACCCGCTAACTGTTAACTCAGCCTCTTGGGCAATAGTCAGTTTGTCGCAAGCACTACCTTCACTACCACCACCGATTGCGACACTGTAACCACCTATCGCATTGACAGTGCCTCCATTTATGGTCACCGTGCCACCGCCGCCAAACCTACCACCACCGATGCCTGCTCCGTAGTTGATGCCTGCATGAACAGGGTCGCTTGTTGCAGTAACCACGCCGCCATTTATGGTTATCATACCACCGCAGCCATACAAACCACCGCCGATGCCTGCTCCGAGACTACCACCTGTCACATTGATAGTACCTCCATTTATGGTCACCGTGCCACCGCCGCCATAACTCTCACCACCACCGCCGATGCCTGCTCCGTCACAACCACCTGTTGCAGAAACAGTTCCATCAGTTATGGTTATCGTGCCACCGTTACCAAACCTACCACCGCCGATGCCTGCTCCGCCACTGTTACCTGTTGCAGTTACAGTGCCACCGCTTATGGTTATCGTGCCACCATTACCACCGTAACCACCACCAATGCCTGCTCTGTGCTCGCCGCCC
Source organism: uncultured Syntrophomonas sp. (assembly GCA_964647245.1). Taxonomy (GTDB): domain Bacteria; phylum Bacillota; class Syntrophomonadia; order Syntrophomonadales; family Syntrophomonadaceae; genus PHAA01. The sequence goes on from CAZYJA010000016.1 coordinate 17,791, forward strand.
GTTGCAGTGACATTGCCACCGGTTATTGTTATATTACCATCATTGCTATGAATACCACTGTTAGCCGTTATGATACCTCCGTTTATGGTGATCGTACTACCATTAATGTCTTCTGTTGAAGATACAGCGCCACCGTTTATAGTGATCATACCACTACCGCCGATGCCACTGCTCTCAATCGTGGCCGCACTAGTCCCGTCGATTGTCAGCGAAGCTCCTGAAGGAACTCCAATACCGGCACTAAAATTATTCTTAAGCGAACTGCTGCCGGTCAGTACCATCACTAAAGATGAGCCGGAAGATAAGGATATTGGGCTGCTTCCTTCGTTAGAAGCACTAATGTTCAGATTGTTAATCGTTATATTTATGTTCCCGCTCGTGACTAAAATTGTGTTTGCTGTAGCGGCAGTGCTGTTCGACTGTCTAATTACATATGACCCCGCGTATGCGGTAGTCAAACCGTTCTGCGTATACCCCGTTTCCGTAATCTCAATACTTCCCGCAGCAATATCCAGCGTCACCGATGCAGCATAAACAGGCATAGTCATAAAACTGCCCAACAAGGCTAGCACTATTGCAATTCCAATCTTTTTCACAACCGAAGCCCCCTTTCCGTAATATTAAAGCGTGAGTTTTTATACACTTTTCACATCTCCTTGTACTGTATAAAACGTCCCCCATCTCCCAAACGCAAGTTGGGCGACTAGAAATGCCGATACAAGCAATTGCCCCCATTCATTGCCGTCCTTATGTTCGCTTTGTTTATTGATTGATGGTTACGGTTGGTGAGTTTTCAGTCCAATCAACTTTTGCTCCCAAGCTTTCGGAAATAAAGCGTACCGGCACCAGCGTCCGGTTATTTATTATTTGTGCCGGAACATCCAGGATTTTGGTTGTGCCGTTTACGGTTGCCTGCGTGTTGCCGATTTTGACTATAATTGTTGTTACGTCTTTTGTTGCCGTAGCCGTCAGCGCATCTGGGTCCCAATTTACCTGCGCACCCATAGCCTCACAAATTGCCCTCATAGGAGCAATTGTCCTGTTATTGATAATTACCGGCTGTTGGTCGAATACAACCGGAGTACCATTTACTATTACTGTAACTGCATTTCCACTTTCACTGTAGTCGGTATCCGGCACCGGGTCTGTTGCATCGTTGGCTATACTTGACGGGGTATTGCCATTTACAGTCTGGGTCACCGAATTATCCTTCTGAACTGATACTTTTTTATTAGAACTGCCAGTTGTCGAACCGGTCAGGCTTGTGGAACTGTTTTGCGGTACCGTAACAGTTGATCCTTTTAAAACCAACTGGCTTGAGCTGTTTAAGGTAAATTCTGCGATGGTGTTTCCTCCTGAATCACTGTATACCCTTACCTCCAGGTCGGTTATGTCTGCATATACTGCTGGCATGGAGTTTAGTGCACTTGCAATGCTTACAGGGACTGAATTCACCACCGTATTACTCGATTTCTTGTATACGTTAAAATGGGTGGCATTACTGATTCCTGAAAGTGTTATTCGAAAAGCCGATGAAAACATATTAATCGACGTAATGCTATAACTGCCGGACGGTGACTCCGCATATGCCTTATTAACAAACATGCTTCCATTGGTGCCACTGGCAAACAATAAGCACAATATGAAAATTAAGGCCGTTACTCGTTTTTTTAACATTTTCCACAACTCCTTTTCCTTTATAAAACATCCCCCATCTCCCTTTTGGTCGGGAAATGGAGGATGAGGGTTACTCGTAATCAAGTATGCCGGCAGTGCTGCTGCCTTCAAGCTGCAGTTCCACAATCTTATCAGTACCAGCTGCATCGCTGTATATCCATACCTCCAGATCGCTAATGCTGCTAAAAACTGCGGGCATGGAATTTAACGAACTGCCTATTGCAATCGGCACAGCATTTACCAGCGTGCTGTTTGATTTTTTATAGACGTTAAAGTAGGCGGCTTCCGGTACGTTGTTGGCAGTTATCGCAAAGCCAGAAGAAAATTCGTTTATCGGGGTTATGGTATATGTTCCCGGTCTCAAGTCAACGATCTCACTGCCGGCTTTGTACCATTTGTTGAAGCCTCTTATACCATTTACCTGTACATCTGTTAAGGCGTAGGCGGGATCTAAGAACTGTTCTTCTGTCAATTCAAATGGAGCATACCATTTCCCGCCAAACTTAAAGTAGGCTATGTTTTTGTTAATACCGTCTTTGAGG
>CAZYJA010000017.1:0-19718 GCA_964647245.1 uncultured Syntrophomonas sp.
TAGGTTGGCTCGGTTTTGTTGTGTTTTATGATTATACCCTTGTATAAAAACCTAATGCAAATTCAAATACAAATGCGCCCTATAATTGGTTCCGGGCGCATTTGTATGTTACTTTTTTCACTATATTATCCAAGGGATAATGGAATCGATTATTCTACTACTCGCCAGTGCTCAGCTTCATTGTTCCAACCCGATTTATTGAAGAATTTCTGCGGTGGCCGAGCTACCGTAGCTTCACATTTAGCCGTCAGGGTGCCGTCTGCTAAATTGACTTGCGCAGCCACGTGAGCAAACCGGCTATTGCGCTTAACGATCCACCCACTGACCCGTAATGGCTGGGCGGTAGGGGTCGGCTGGTGATATTTTACCTCTAAACGGGTAGTAATAAAAAGTTCATCCAATTTGCCATTTAGCATTAGGGCCCGCCCTGCGGTTTCATCCAATATAGCAGCAACTATCCCTCCATGAACAACCCCTGGATAGCCATTGAATTCATCAGGGACTATTACTTCGGACCATACCTGCTGAGCCTCATAGTCATTGTACCAGTTCATTTGCAAACCGCTATTGTTTTGCCGACCGCAAACAAAACAGTATCGTGAAGTTGGCTGTTTATTCATATAGGTTACAAATACTCCTTCCTATAGCTCGATCTTCTCTGACTTACATATTAAACGAAGGTAAGATAAGATGATTGTATCATTTTGGTACCTGTAACCCAAGTTATTTAATGAAGCGGTTGGCCTGCTATCGATATATTGGGCTTTATATAGATGGTTTTAAGATATAAAGGAATTACGCCAGTAAACCGCGAACTAATGTGAAAGATAAAAGTTAGGGGGTTGTCTATGAGCGTAAAGGTGGTTAGCGATAGTACTTCATATATTAATGTCTCCCTGCAACTCGATTTAGATATTACTATAATTTCCCTGAGTGTTAATTTTCCCGATGAATCTTTTAAAGAGAACGAGGTTGACTACGATTATTTCTATAACAAGATTGACAGGGAAGGCATAATACCTACCTCCTCACAGCCTGCTCAGGGAGAGATTCAGGAAGTATTTGCTAAATTGGTGGCTGCGGGGGAAGAAGTACTGGCTATTTTCTTGTCTTCGGATATGAGTGGCACCTATCATTCCGCCTTGATTGCCAGGGATATGGTATTGCAAGAATTCCCGCTGGCCAAGATTGAGGTAGTTGATTCTCGCACTAATTGCCTGGCTATGGGCCTGACTGTAATTGCAGCGGCCCGTGCAGCCCAGGCCGGAAAAAACCTGAATGAAACCGCCGAAGTAGCCAGGCAGATGATGAAACGGGTGAAATTCTATTTTGTTCCCGCAACCCTCGATTATCTCAAGAAAGGCGGGCGTATCGGCGGGGCGGCAGCACTGGTGGGGTCCATCCTTAAGATAAAACCTATTCTATATGTGGAAAATGGTAAGACAGCCGTATTTGAACGGGTACGAGGATCACGCGCAGCCATTGAGCGTTTGCTGAATTTACTGGAGAATGACTCTAAGTCTTTCGGGCTTACCAATGTAATGGTACATCATATCAGCTGCCCGGATCAGGCAGCAGTATTGGCCCATACTATTCAAAGCCGATATGGTCTGGAAGTTTCCACCGCTCCTATTGGTCCGGTTATTGGATTACACGTTGGTCCAGGCACCCTGGCGATAATTTACTGTACTGAAAACTATTAAGTTGCTCAAAATGATAAGTAGTTTAAAATACCACCCTACATGGGTATTTTTTCAGTTATAGGGTATATGTTATAATAGTATGATTGCGAATTAAACTATTAATAAAGGAGGTATTGGTTTTGAAAAAAACCTGGATAATTGTTCTGGCTGTTATAGCGTTGTTGGGGTTTTCAGCCATTAGTAGTTACAATGGCCTGGTAGGTCTTAACGAATCAGTTAACGGCAAATGGAGTCAGATCGACGTTCAACTGCAACGCCGGGGGGATCTCATACCCAATTTAGTAGCAACGGTACAAGGTTATGCGGCTCAGGAGAAAGAAATTTTAAAAAGTATTGCGGACGCACGCAGTAGACTGGTAGGAGCTCAGGGGGTAGCCGACAAAGCGGCAGCCAACGAAGAACTCTCCTCAACTCTCTCGCGTTTACTGGTAGTGGTTGAAAACTATCCTAATCTTAAATCAGATGCGAACTTTCGGCAGCTCCAGGATGAATTAGCCGGAACTGAAAATCGCATTGCGGTTTCACGTAAGGATTACAACGATTCAGTTCAGGTTTACAACGCTAAAATCAAGACCCTTCCCAATTCGTTATGGGCCGGTATGTTAGGTTTTTCTCCCCGGGAGTATTTCCAGGCGGATGCTGCGGCTAAAGTTGTACCCAAAGTTGATTTCAAACAGTAGAGGAGCTATCCAGCATGGATAAATTGTGGTCCGGCCATTTAATTACAAATAAGTTCGGAAGTAGCCGGCGATGGGGATTGGGCTGGCTGCTCGCTTTAATCATAGCAGGGTTTGTTTGGGGCCCTTTTTCAGCCCTGGCGGCAGTGACGGTTCCGGACCCTGAACCGTCACTTTATGTGCTTGATCAGGCCGGGGTCATGAGCAGCGAAACCAAAACCATGATTATTAAAACCAGCCAGGAATTAGCCCAGCAGACCAAAGCTCAGGTGGCAGTAGTTACCCTGAAGAGCTTGAACGGACAAACCAAGGAAGACGTGGCCTTGGAAATCGGGCGAAAATGGCAGCTAGGTGATAAGCAGCTAAACAATGGGGTTGTAATATTGGTGGTTCCCCCAGAGCGGGCAGTTCGCATTGAAGTCGGCTATGGGCTGGAGGGAGCACTTCCCGACGGCAAAGTCGGTCGTATTCTGGATGAGTATATGTTGCCCGCTTTCCAAGCCAACAATTTTGATCAGGGTTTGGTCAATGGTTATTCGGTAGTAGTTGCCGAAGTAGCCAAGGAATATGGAGTCAGCCTCAGCACCCAGCCGAGTGGCCAAACGTTACCGGTAGAACCGGCCAGCAAGAAAACCCCGACTTGGCTTACCATTCTCGGAGCAATTGGTCTCATATTTTTATTGTGGCTGGATAATCGTTTTCTAAATGGGTTCCTATTCGGTATGCTTTTGAGTATGTTCCTGCGCGGTGGTGGACGAGGCGGGGGTGGTGGCTTCGGCGGCGGAAGTTCTGGCGGAGGCGGATCCTTCGGCGGGGGCGGCAGTGGCCGCAACTGGTAAGCTACCCTGCTCTAACGGGAAGCAGGGCAGCCAAATAGATTTAGTTGCCGGCGGGCAGGGATCATGCCTGTTTTCAATCCCCGGCGGGAGTAATGATCAGATTCTTGAGCTTGGTATAGGTTGAGGATTTCAGAACTACGGTGGTTCCTGGGGTAAGCAGCGAATTAAAAGCGGCTTCGGCAGCTGGCACCGTTTCATAATAGCTTATTTTAGTCTGGGGAAAGCCGGCTTGAATAGCTCCCCGTACATATTCGGCAGCCCATTTGCCGATAGCCAGTACATGGTGAAAAGAACCCTGTGCTAGATGTTGACCTATGGAGTAATGCACCTTACGTGCATAGTCCTCTATCTCCCGGGAAGGCCGTTCCATATCACCAATTACTAACACCACCGGCTGCGCTTCGGCCATAGGTATTAACTCATCCAACAACAGGCGGGTTGAATCAGGATTAGCATTGAAGGTATCGTCAACTATGGCGATACCGTTACTTTTTTGGTGCACTTTTAGCCTTCCGTCCAAAGGCTTAAAATCCTCTAAACCACGGGAAATTTCCTGGGCCGACAATCCCATTAATAGACCAACCGCAACCGCCGCTAAAGCATTCCCCACGTTATACCGACCGATAATATTTAGGGTGGTGGAGAATTCCAGGTGTCGGGTGTTAATATTAAAAGTTGTTCGAAAACCTTGTCGTTGAAGATCTGAAGCCCACAAATCACAGCGCTTGGAAAACCCGTACCGTATTATTTTACCTTTATATTTTTCCAAGGGTAGTTGGCGGCAGTATAGGTCATCCCAATTAATAATAAGCACGCCATTATTAGATAAAAAATCAAATATCTCAGCTTTGGCGGCAATAATCTCTTGAATGGATCCTAAGCGGGTCAGATGGGCGGTGTGGATGCTGGTAACAACTGCAATGTCTGGTTTTATTATACTGGCCGCGTTGTGGATGATTCCTCGTGATTTCATGCCTGCTTCGAGAACCGCAGCCTGGTATTTTTTATTAAGACGAAATATATTTTTGGCTACCCCTAAAGGAGAATTCAGATTTTTAACGCTGATCAAAGTAGGGAATTTTTGATTGAGCACGGCTCCTACCATTTCTTTGGTGGTGGTTTTTCCCGAGCTGCCAATCACCTGGATGAATGGGATGGGGAATTGATCCCGATAAAACAAGGCCAGGGATTTATAAGCCCGGTTTAAGTTCTTCACTTCTATTACCGCAATACCGCTAGCTCGCCATTTGTCGATGGACAATATATGGGGGGATTTTACTACTACGCAGCGTACATCATGACTTTTGAATAGATGTAATAAATCCTGTTCGCTGGCGAAAGATTTGGGTATAAAGGTAATAGAAACAGGTGCTGAGTCCTTGAACCTACCGACTAGAAAGGCAATTACGGGACTGGAACTAGTGGATACTATTGTGCCATTTAGGAGCTTGGCAAGTTTTTCCAATGAAATATTGCGCAAATGATCACCCTTTTCTCATAGGTTTAGTTTTACCCTGCCTTCCAGGTACATTTTCCTTAGTGATGTAGAGAAAGTATTCCATCAGGTATTTGAAGTGTCTGGCTCGTATTTTATCATCTCCAAAACTGTCTGATTTCGAACTAACTTCAATGAGCCACACCCTGCCTTGAATATCTATGCCAATATCCATTGATAAGACTCCTAAGGATAGATGCAACTCTTCCTCCAACACTCTGGGAACATAACGATAGAAATCCGATAACTGATCATATATAAAATTCTTATAGGCCAGGGAACCGTTGGCTATAATGTCTATAACCTGGTCGAAACTTATTTTTTTGCCCATTTTAGGATAGGTAACAAAGCGATTTTCAGTAGCCACTCTAACATTTATCCCGGTAAAAACCCATAGACCTTGCCCATCTTTTTGAACCTGAGCCCGCAGGTCAAAGACCTGCCCGTTCAGACGACATAGGTCAATTCCCGTCTGTACTAAATAATCATCAGGATTATGAACAATATTCAGTAAATGCTTCCATAGACTGGTGAAGGAAGTGCAGGTTGTCCATTTAGGCGGTGATGCATCAGAATGGCTATAAGTATACATACTAGGGCTATCACAGATAACTTTTATTATGCCTCTTCCGGCATTGTTATTGCGAGGTTTGATGAACACCCTGGTATATTTAGCGAGTAAAGTTCTAAGGTTCGGGATGGATAATAAATATGTCGGAGGAACCATATCTTGGGTAGTCAGATTTTTTATTAAGGCTTGATGAACCTCCCATTTATCTAGAAAACGGGAGTTGAACAGCTTTATATGGGGATCATCCGCAAATGTTTTTAATAGCTGTCTTACATCCGATTGCTTTTCGACTTTTCTAAAACGAATGCGATTGTAGACTATGTCGGGGAAAGGAAAGACTTTCCTTTCCCAATAGCTTTTGTTATCATTGCCAGTGGTAAAAACATAGCCATTAATAGTTCTGTTCATCAAGCTAACATCATCTGCCAGAAAGAGAAACATAGTTAGCCCATATTTTTTGGCTGCCGCAAATTTCTCTTTGAAAGTGCGGGCTTCCTTTCCCACTGGAAAACCAGTATCAGGATTTATCTTCACTGTTGAAAAGACACCAATCAACGGGTTATAATTCATTTGGTAACTCCCCTAATTTTATCTTTATTTGATAATATGATTAACTAAAAATATCGGTGCCTTAATATTTGGGGCTGTTCTTTGTCAAGCTTATAGAGAAGTTGTTTTTGACTCAGTAATGACAGCAAAAATAATTAGCATTTTTGCTAATAGTGAAAGGATTAACAATAATAATGTCGAAGTAGGTTTGGATATGCTTTGAATTCGTTCGACGACGAATTCAAAGTACAATTATAAAATGGGAGGTTGACAACAAGATGAAGTATAGGAAATTATGTGCACTAATGCTGACGGTATTGTTTCTGTCAGTATTTGTGGTAGGGTGTGCCAGCAAACCTAAGGTAGCTGATACCCCTGCAGATCCAGCTGCTAGCAAAGAGAAGTTTAAGGTTGGTTTTATCTACATAGGTAGTCCTGGGGATGCAGGTTGGACCTACACCCATGACCAGGGTCGCAAATTCTTGGCCGAGCAAGTGCCGGAAGTCGAAACCTTTTTCTTGGAAAATGTCCCTGAAGGTGCTGATGCTGAAAGAAGTATCACCCAGCTGGTACAGCAAGGTTGCAAACTCATTTATACTACCAGCTTTGGATTTGGTGATGCCACTATTGAAGTAGCTAAGAAATATCCGGATGTGGTATTTATGCATGCTTCAGGTATAAACACTGCTCCAAACGTAGGTACCTATTTTGGTAAGATTGAGCAGATGCGGTATTTGACCGGAATTGTGGCGGGAAAAATGACCAAGACTAATAAGCTTGGCTATGTAGCCGCCTATGATATTCCCGAAGTAGTACGTGGTATCAACGCTTTCACCCTGGGTGCTCAGTCTGTAAACCCGGCAGTGAAGGTGCAGGTGGTTTGGACCAGCAACTGGATTGATGCCAATCTGGCCAATCAAGCTACTGCCAGCTTGCTGGAAAAGGGCGCAGATGTGATTACTCAGCATGTAGATGCAACCTCACCCCAGATTGTAGCTGAAAAAGCTGGCAAGTTTGCTATCGGTTATCACAGTGATATGCGTACCTACGCACCTAATGGCAGCCTAACCGCATCCGTATGGGATTGGGGTCCTTATTATGTGAAAACTACCAAAGCAGTTATGAATAAGACCTGGAAGAGTGAATCATACTGGGGAGGAGCCCAAGACGGCATAATTGGTCTGGCGCCTATCTCTGATAAAGTTCCTGCTGACGTAAAAGCATTGGTAACTGAAAAGCAGGAAGCTATCAAATCTGGTAAATTGGATATTTTCGCCGGTCCGCTTAAAGCTCAGGATGGAACCATAAAAGTAAAGGAAGGTCAGAAGATGACTGATGGGGAAATACTCAGCTTCAACTGGTTTGTGGCCGGAGTAGAAGGTAAAATCGGTAAGTAATTCAGAATTCGACCCCCCAGGCGGCTAAGGCCACCTGGAGGGGTTCGATCCACTGCCAGAGCGAGCAAAAAAGGCACCCAAGGGCACCACCGGTGTTCGCTTCGCGAACTAATAATGTTGTTAAGCAGCAAGGCAAGCGAAAGGTCCGGATTCAGGCCTGTTTACGTTTAAGGGACACCCCCTTAAGGAGTATATCCCCGTATAAGGTCTGACGGTCATTCCCAATTATCGCCGCTATTGACCTTTTTTTGCGGTCTGAGGCGGCTTACGGCCGCCTTTTAACTTGGAGGGATAAGTTTGCAAAGCACTCCATTAATAGAAATGAATGGTATAACCAAGGTTTTTCCTGGGGTAATAGCTAATGAGAACATCAGTTTTCAGGTACAGGCAGGAGAAATTCATGCCCTGCTGGGTGAAAATGGGGCCGGTAAGTCAACCCTGATGAGCGTCCTGGCCGGGCTATACCAGCCCGATGCCGGCACTATTAAAGTAAAAGGGCAGCGAGTTAAGTTTAAGTCGCCCCGGCTGGCATTAGCGGCGGGCGTAGGCATGATATACCAGCATTTTCGGCTGGTGGATAATCTTAGCGTAGCGGAGAACATTGTTTTGGGAGCACCGGGTGAGGCGGTGCGCCTAAATACTCGCCAAATTGAATCAGCTGCCGCCGATATATCCGAGCAATATGGGTTGAAAGTAGATCCCCATGCCCGGGTTGCTCATTTATCTCTGGGTGAACAGCAGCGGGTAGAGATTTTGAAAATGCTCTACCGGGGCTGCGATATCCTAATTATGGATGAACCTACTACCGTACTCACTCCGCTGGAGGTGAGGGATCTTTTTAATATGCTGCGAAACATGGCCCATCAAGGTAAAGCAGTTGTTTTGATAACCCATAAATTAAATGAAGTATTAGAGATTGCTGATAAGGTTACGGTCTTAAGAAAAGGCCGGGTGGTAGGTAATGCCCAGACTGCCTCACTGGATGAAAAAGCCTTGACCCACATGATGGTAGGACGAGAATTGATATATAGTCAGGTGGAACATCATAAGGAGTCAAGTGAAATGCTGTTGGAGGTTCTGAACCTGCAAGTACGGGGTGACCAGGGACATATTGCGGTTCGTGATCTAAACCTTTCCATCCACAGCGGCGAAATCGTTGGTATTGCCGGGGTGGCCGGCAATGGACAGCGTGAATTAGTTGAAAGCATTGCCGGATTAAGACCCATGAGTAGTGGAGAAATACGAATGAACGGGCAAGATATCAGTAACCTGGGAGTTCGGGAAAGACTGGCCCGGGGAATTAATATGGTGCCGGAGGACCGTATGGGCATGGGTCTGGTACCCAATTTAACCATTACCGAAAATGCTATTTTACGTTCCTATTACAGCAAAGAATTTTCTCGGGGGTTTGTTTTAGACTTCACAAAAATTCGGGCTTACACCCATAGCCTGGTGAAAGACTACAATGTATCGCTTGCCAATATTCAGCATCCGATTAATTACCTTTCAGGAGGTAATCTGCAGAAACTTTTATTGGGTCGAGAGATCAGTCAAAGACCTCGACTGCTAATGGCATCTTATCCAGTGCGGGGTTTAGATGTGGCGTCTACTGAAGCGGTTTTTAACCTTTTGCTGGAGGAGAGGGAAAAGGGAACCGCTATTTTACTCATTCTGGAGGATATTGAAGAGATATTCAGGTTAGCTGATAAAGTAGCCGTAATGTATGCTGGTACGATTAAAGGTATATTTGATGTGGATAAGACTAATATTGAGGAAGTTGGCCTGCTAATGCTGGGAGCCGGAGAAAAGGTTGGGAAAAATGCTTAAGTTAAGGTTAATCAAAAGAGAACAGGATTCGTGGACAGCCCAGATTATTGTGCCAATACTGTCAGTATTTTTGGCCTTGGCCTTTGGCTGGGTATTTCTGTGGTTGTACGGTAATGACCCCTTACAGACTTATGTGCGGATGTGGAACGGGGCCTTTGGCAACAGTTACGCATTATCGGAAACTTTAGTCAAAGCTATTCCTTTAATGCTGGCTGGCTTGGCAGTATCCTTGGCCTTTCGTATGAAGCTATGGAACATTGGAGCGGAAGGTCAGATTTATATGGGCGCATTTGCGGCCAGTGGTATTGCTCTTTCCATGGGTAACCTGTCGGCCTGGTTATTGCTGCCATTGATGTTACTGATGGGGTTTGTGGCGGGAGGCCTTTGGGCATTGATTCCGGCAACTTTGCGAGCTTACTGGAATGTGAATGAGACCATTACTACATTAATGTTGAATTATGTAGCCATTTTTTGGGTGGATAGCCTGGTTTTTGGACCCTGGAAAGATCCCCAGAGTCTGGGATTCCCTTTGAGTCCGCGTTTCTCTGCCAGTGGTTACCTTCCTACCCTAGGTGATTCTCGTGTACATATGGGACTCCTTATCGCACTCTTAATTGCGGTAATTTTCTATTTTTTATTACAGTATACCCGTTGGGGTTATGAAGTAAAGGTTATCGGAGAGAGCCCCGAAGCTGCCCGTTACGCTGGCATAAGTGTAGCCAAAAACATTTTGCTGGTTATGTTGATAAGTGGGGGTATTGCAGGTGTGGCGGGCATGATTGAAGTAGCGGGGATCACCCATCGTCTGCAACCAGGGGTCTCGGCCGGGTATGGTTTTACCGCTATTATTGTAGCCTGGCTGGGAAGGTTGAATCCTTTGGCGATTGTAATGGTAGCTTTCCTTTTTGGCGCCTTGCTGGTCGGTGGTTTCGGATTACAAATTTTTGGGATATCATTTTCCATAGTTCTAATGTTACAAGGGGCTGTACTCTTTTTCCTTCTGGCCGGAGAAATATTTATTAAATATCGTTTGCAGCTGCTTGGAAAGGAGCTAAGCTAGTGGATTCTACCGCTATAATTGCACTCCTGGCTGCTACCGTGGTCGCTGGCACGGCTATATTGTTTGCTGCTGCCGGGGAGCTGTTAGCAGAAAAATCTGGAGTTTTAAACCTGGGAGTCGAAGGTATGATGCTCGTGGGGGCAGTTTTAGGTTTTATATTTACAGTAAAAACGGGTAATCATTGGTATGGAATGGCGGCAGCTATGGTCGGGGGAGGTTTAATGGCCACCATTCATGCGATTATTAGTGTCACCTTACGGGGCAATCAAGTAGTAAGTGGTCTGGCCCTGACTGGAGTCAGCGGATTTTTAGGCAAGGGTTACCAGGGAATACCCATTAATGATGCTTTCCGGGTAATAGATGTCCCGGTATTGAGCCAGATACCAATTCTGGGACCAATATTTTTTAGGCAAGATGCCCTGGTCTATTGCAGTATTATTATTGCCGGGTCCCTCTGGTATCTGTTATATCAAACCAGATGGGGGCTTAGTATTCGTTCGGTGGGCCAAAATCCAGCCGCCGCAGACGCAGTGGGTATAAGTGTGAGGCGGGTAAGGTATTTCTGCACTATAACCGGCGGGGTCCTGGCTGGTATGGGTGGTGCCTATCTCTCCCTGGCCTATGCACCTTCATGGCAGGAAAATATGACCTCCGGTCGGGGTTGGATAGCGGTAGCCTTGGTTATTTTCGCCCTCTGGAATCCGCTGCGGGCTATTTTGGGATCATATCTCTTCGGCGGAGTTGAGGCTTTAACTTTTCGGATGCAGACTGCCGGGGTCAATATTTCCAGTTTTTATCTATCCATGTTACCTTATATTCTAACGATTCTGGTTCTGGCTTTGGTCACCATTCGCCTGCGCCAGGAAGCTGGTGCTCCGGCTGCTTTGGGGGTAGCCTATGATCGGGAGGAACGCTAGCTAAATTCATCCCCATGACCAGGGGCGAAGAAGTCCTTCCATTAAATATAAATCGGAGGCGCAGCATGGGAAGTCTACTGGATAGATTCTTAAGATATGTTCGGATCAATACTCAGTCTGATGAAGTTTCAACCACCCATCCCAGTACTGATGGACAGCTGGAATTAGCGAGATTGCTGCTGGAAGAGCTGCAGGAGCTAGGATTAACTCAGCTCAGCCTAAGTGAAAAAGGATATCTAATGGCTCAAATACCGGCTAACACTGATGAAAACTTGCCGGTTATAGGCTTTATAGCCCATCTGGATACTAGCCCGGATGTATCCGGGTATAACGTGAAGCCCCAATTATTTCCTGACTATGATGGCCAGGACCTGGTATTAAATGAGACGGAGAACCTAATATTATCGATCGAGGATTATCCAGAGCTCAGTAATTACCGGGGCCAAACTCTCATTACCAGTGACGGCACCACCTTGCTGGGAGCTGACAATAAGGCCGGCATAGCTATAATTATTACCGCCATAGCCACTATACTGGCCCAACCTGAACTTAAGCATGGCAGGATAGTGATCGCCTTTACCCCGGATGAGGAAATAGGCCAGGGAACAGATTTTTTTGATGTCAATAGCTTTGGAGCCGACTATGCCTATACTATTGATGGAGGCCCCATCGGTGAACTTGAATATGAGACTTTTAATGCTGCCATCGCCCATATAGATATTAAAGGTGTAAATGTTCATCCCGGTGCAGCCTATCTGCGCATGAAAAATGCCATGCAAATAGCCATGGAATTAAATGCGTTGCTGCCGGCTAATGAACGTCCGGAGTTTACCCGGGATTATGAAGGCTTTTATCATCTTAATAGAATGGAAGGAACGGTTGAACGGGCCCAAATGACCTATATTATTCGAGATCATGATAAAGCTGTATTTGCGCGTAAGAAGATCTACTTAAGGAACTGCGCGGATTTCCTAAATAATAAACACGGTGCAGGCAGAATCACTTTAGACATCACCGATCAGTATTATAATATGAAAGAGAAAATCGAACCAGTTTATCATATTGTGGCCCGGGCAGAAGAGGCCATGCTCGCTAACCACATTAAGCCGGTTATTAAACCTATAAGGGGTGGAACTGATGGTGCCCGTCTATCGTTCATGGGACTCCCGTGCCCCAATATCTTTACCGGTGGTCATAATTTTCATAGTCGCTGCGAGTTTATTAGTCTGGAGTCAATGGAGGCAGCGGTTAGAGTTATAATTAACATCGTTGAACAAGCGTAGGTTTTTATTTAAGGCTTGAAGCAAATAAACTAGAATAAAACAATGACGCCCTCTAACTAACCAGTTCAGAGGACGTCATTTTACATTATAAGCTTACCTTACTGCGGGATGGCCAAACATAACGAATAAACCGTAGTCAACCCCGGCATCGGCGCCGGTACCAGTAGTGATGTTAACATTTTGCAGTATAATCCTTAGCTTATAGCCGTTGTTTTCAACATCAAAGGTCATTTTTTCCGGAGCGACAGCTTGTTTGGGAGAGTTACCGGTTTCTATGAGGGTCTGGGTGAACTCATAAATACCGGTTCCTACACATTCTACCCCATCAGCCTGCTTGACTGACACCCTCAAGTCTTGGGGGGATATCCTCTCCAGGCTCAGCGTATATTTTATGTTCTCGACCTTAAAATCATATGAAGGTTGAGCGGAGTTATCTACTCCTCGGGAGGAGTGGGTGTTGATTAAGATATCATAGCCGCTGATATTAACTGGTCTCTGCATATCCAGGTTAGCATAGAAATAGTTATTATTCTGAGCATAGTGCTCATAGGCCGGTTCAAAGCCCAGGGTACTCTTCATTTGGTTATAGGTGTTAAACTCTGCAGGTAACCATTTAACATACTCAATATGCCCTTGATTATCGAGGTAATTTAAGATGCTGGTCGTCTCCAGTCTCAAGGTCATCGATACATCTGCCTTTGGGCTGAGTTTTCCGTCCACAAGTAGGCCTTCTGCCATAAGCATGCTTTCCAATCGATTTATTTGACTTATTCGGGATACCGTGAAGGCGTCAACCGGAGGCAGAACGGAAAATATCGCAAATCCAGCCGCCAGTACCGCTATAATTCCGTTTTTGGCTACCGGCTTAAAACTAAGCCAGGCTCCGCAGACTAACGAGAATATACCGAAAATGGCTACATAATAGCGTGACTCGGTAATACCATAAGCATTCAAGCGTATACCTACAGAAATAAGCTGCATTATCACGACGGGAATCAGTACTTTGGGAAAAAGCAGCCGATACACCCTGGCGAAGTTATTATCGATAAGGCTAGCCAGTATATAGATAAAAAGTCCGGCCGCCGAATAGCCTAGCACCATTGGTCCCAGTTGCCCCGAAGGCCAATGAAGGGTGAAAAGTATTTTACCAAAATAGGCGATTAACACCAGAGTATAGGCGGCGACTAAAGGTATAGCAATATATGAAATCAATATTTCCAGGAAGCGCGGATACTGTGCCGCATCCCGGGCATATTCATGATGAGTCTCATCGACAGAATTGAAACGTGGTAACAGGGATAAATAGTATAGGGTGGCGAAAATAATCCATATAATTGTAAGCATGTAACTGTAGGAATCCTGGTTAACCTTGAAAAGAAGTATATCAATAGCGGCGATGATGCTGGCAAATCCAGCTGATAGCACTGCCGAGTATAAGATGGAGACGAAGGCTGATTTCAAATGAATCAGGGCGATAGTATTGAAATTAACTTTGCTTTTATAAGAGGGTATCCATATGAAAGCACAGAACATCGCAAAGACCGCCACAAAGGTACGGGTCACAACTGCTACACTAATACTTGGAGCCGGCAATATAATCAAGTAGTAGCTAATCGTCAATAAAGCTGATATCCCATAAACCCCAACCCGTATATTGTTTAAACGTTTATACCGTTCACAGGCAAACTGAGCAGCGACGCCCAGGAAGGAGCCCAATAAAAAGGTGAACATTAGTTTTTCTATTATCAATTCGGGTTGTTTGTGCAGGGAAACCATGTAACACATTAATATAGCGGTACAACTGAGGCAGAAGACCGTAAGTGGAAAGCGCGCGACAGCTTCATAAAGCCTTTGGGCATTACGAAATATGGCTGCGACAATTCGGTTCATTTCCATCCCTCCTAATGTAGTAATTCACTAAGCAATATTATAGGGGTTAGCGCTGATAAAAACTAGCGGATATAACAAAAATTGGAAATCAACATTGTTTACGCTTAGTGATAATTATAATACAGTTAATAGTCCAGATTTCTTGCATTCTGAGGAACAGAGACTAATAATTCACTACGGGGACACACCTATATCTGCAATAGGGATGGTCATTGCTAATTATAAATAATCTCGAAAAAACACCCTGTGCTGGCTGGCGATTATTACATATGATCTATTAAGCATGCATGGGGATTAATGATAAGTAAAGCATATCTGGGATCACAAGCAACATAGCAGACGAACGGCCCCTGCTTAAGCTAGGAGCCGTTCGTGGTGTTGATTCTGGTAAAGTTTTTAGTTTAAGCTGGTTTTGGGCGGAAATAGAACCTACATAGCAGCCGTAATAAATGAGGGTCTAATGCACCCGTACGTCCTGTGCACCATGGTTTCTTAAAATCGAAGCTGCTGAATCAGTTTTGCTTGCATCAGTTTTAAGAATCATTACGGTGTGGCCTTCTTTAATCTTCGACTCATAGTAGCTGCTCTGTTCTTTCGGAATCCCATAATCAACCAACGCGCCGGCAATTCCTCCCGTTACCGCACCGCCTAAAGCTGCGGCCAGAGGACCCATGGCTAAAATTGGTCCAATACCAGGGATGACCAGGGCGGCCGCGCCTAACGCACCCAGGGCCCCGGTGCCTACGGCTAGCCCGGCTAACCCACCGATAGTTCCGCCAGTCATGGTACCACTCGAAAGGTCTTGACTGCCCATGCCTTTCCCTTGGCTCCTGCCGCCAGTACTGCCACCTCGTTCATCATTTCCCAGGATGGAAATTTCGTTGATTCCCTTTTGCTTGAGTTCATTTACTGCATCCTCTGCCTGTTGGCTCTCTCTGAAATAGCCAATAACTCGTTTTTCCATTTTAACCAACCTCCCAATAATCACTTCCTTTATAATATTTGCGATCTAGCCTAAAACTATTAAATTAATTTTGCGATCCTAATTTCTCATGGTTGTTAGCGAGAAAATGGCCAAGGTTATTGATCATCACCGGCAGCAAAACATGATTATTACCCTGGCTCTATTTGGCGGTGAGGGAATTCTGGACATTATATTGCTGGTACAATTGCTGAATCCAATTGGCGTATTCCTCACCGATTTTTTTATCCAGCAGGGTATCATTTATGGCAGGTTTACTTTGTTCATAATTAGCTTCCTGGGCCTCCTTGATTTCAACTACTTTGATAATATGGTAACCATAATCAGTCTTGACCGGGTCACTAATTTCTCCAACTTTCATGGCAAAGGCCGCCTGGTCAAATTCTTCAGTCATGGTGCCACTCGCAAAAAATCCCAAATCACCGCCGTTATCCTTGGTCCCGGGGTCGGTTGAATAGTCTTTGGCTAATTGGGCGAAATCACCGCCGGCATTTAATTTTTGTTTCACTTCCTGGGCGGTTTCTAAGCTATCCACCAGTATATGGCTGGCTTTTACCTGTTTTTCCTGGGCAAACGATTCCCGGTTTTCTTCAAAGTAAGTTTGCATTTCTTCGTCAGTGACAGTGATCTGGGGCCCTAACAATTTTTTGACCTGTAAATTATTGGCTATATCCACTTTTAATTGATCGAGGGTATAACCGTTGGTTTCCAGGGCCTGAGCAAATCCCTGCTCACCTCCGTAGTATTCATGATATTTGTCTATTTCGGTCTGTATATCGGCATCAGATATTACTATGTTTTGCTTGGCTGCTTCCAGTTCCACCACCTTTTGGGATATTAATGACTCTAAAACCTGATCGCCATTGGCCTTGACCATTGCATCGTAGAGTTCATTCTTGGTAATTTTCTGGCCATTTACACTGGCAACCGCTTCGGCCTTGGTCATGCTATAGGCAATAATAAGCCCCACAATGGTACATGCAATAACAATGGAGCTAATTATTTTATAGTTTTTTGACATGTTTTCTATCATTCTCAACACTCCTCGTAATTCGATGCTTTATTCTAACCATCCAATATGTCCAACCAACGTCAAGTCCATTGGTAAAATAGTGAACTTTTAATTAAAATTCCCCATAAAGGCAGAGGACATACGTCGGCATGTCCTCACCGACCGTCAAAAAAGCCCAATAGCTACGTGTTAACCTGGCTAAGGTTTTTCCACCAGGGTAGCTGACAAATTAAGAGACTGTTGGTTACGCAAAATACCTAATTGAACTGTTTGTCCAACCTTCTGCTGCTGGATATAATCCTGCACCTGGGTTCCCGTCTCAACCGGGTTGCCGTCAATGCTAACCAGTACATCCATATACATTACCCCTGCCTGAGCCGCAGGGCTATTGGCTAAAACATTGGCAATCACAATTCCCTTGGTATCCTGACTAATCTGTAATTGCGAAGCCAATTCCGGGTTCATATCGGCCATACTTATGCCTAGATAGGGTCGAATAACTTTACCACTGGTCATAAGCTCTTGCATGATACTTTTAGCAGTATTTATCGGTATGGCAAAACCAATGCCTTGTCCATCAGTACTTACGGCAGTGTTTATTGCAATAACCTGGCCCTGCCTATTTATCAGCGGACCACCGCTGTTGCCCGGATTAATAGCTGCATCAGTCTGAATAAGGTTTTTATAGTTGCGGTCCTCTATCGTAATAGGCCTTCCCTTCGCCGATACCACTCCAACGGTAACCGTATGATCCAGACCTAATGGATTTCCGATAGCAATAACTGGATCACCGGGACGCATAATATCGGAATCACCCATGGGAATCGTGGGCAAATTACTGGCGTCAATTTTCAATACCGCCAAATCCAAGTCATAATCCTGCCCAACAACGGTGGCAGGGAAGGGATTATCTTGGCCTTGTAACTTAATCGATAATGATTTAGCACCATTTATAACATGCTGGTTGGTTAAAATGTATCCATTGGCATCGATGACAAAACCGGTCCCAGTAGACTTGGCTGGCTGTGGTATATTCCACCCATACATTCCCAGTGGGCTCAGTCCGTTTGTCGCACTGCCTGACGCTTCAATAAAAACTACGGCTGGGCCGACTGAATCCACCACATCAGCTGCGCTTGGGGAATCGGTTGCTGCGTAAGCGGTTTTTGCAGCGCCAGTATTGTTGATAAAACTGTTGGGACTTGATGGTTGATTTGCAAAATACCATCCACCTCCCAAAAAGCTAATTAATGCAACCAAAATAAAAGCGGTAGCTTTTTGCCTCATAAGAAAATTCCTCCTTTTTTATTAATTGTGATGGCCAGGTCTAATCCTCTCGTGGCTATTAATGAATTGATTAAGCAAGCATCACTTAACCGGGAAGCTAGCCTTAGATAGTATCTGTACTTATAATAACCGGCATAAATGTCAGCTGTGTGTCCGGCCTGAAAAAAGTTTTTGTTTTTGCGCAGACCGCTCTTTCTGGCCCAATATAAAAACGGCATTGCGAGGCTGCAATACCGTTAGGGGCAGGATATATATTATTATCAATCGGGATTAGAATTAATGCTTTGAATTAACCTGCTGTGACAAGATAAGAGTAAAAGTACTTCCTTCGGGTGAACTACTCTTGAGCAATAAATCACCACCTATGGCTTTGGCAATTATTTTGCTAAAGGAAAGCCCCAAGCCCAATCCATGTACCTTAACTTTCTTGTCTTTCCCCCGGAAAAAGCGCTCAAAAATAAAACTTTGTTCTTCGACCGGTATACCGCATCCATTGTCACTCACATCAATCCTAATCTCTCCGTCTTGCTGATATAGAATAACATTTATATTTCCATTAGCGGTTAAGGCTTGTTTGGCATTGTTCAAGAGGTTAAATAAAACCTGCTGCAGACGCATGGCATCTGTCTCAACCATAATATCCGGTTCCGGAACGGTGGTATTAAGAGCAATAACCTCTTCTTCCTGCACGATAGTCCATTGATAGGCAATTTCCTGCACCAGCTTGTTAATATTGTATGTTTGCTTGTCAACCCTGATATCTCCGGTTATAAATGAGTTAAAGTCCAGCAGGTCTTCCACCATCTTCTGCAGGCGGGCGGTTTCGATGGTGCATATCTCCAGAAATTCCTGGGCTTCCTCCCCGCTGGCTACTCCATCCTTGACCGCCTGAATTAACCCGCTAATGGAAGCAACCGGGGTTTTCAATTCATGAGTTACTCCCGCCAGGAGTTCGGTGCGCAGCACTTCCAATTTCTGCAGTTGTTCTGCCATATTTTTAAAGGACTCAATCAGATCAAATATTTCCTGCTCCCTAACATTGTTATTTAGCTCCAGATCATAGTTGCCGGTAACTATTTGTTGGGCGGATTCGGCAACATCCTTGATGGGCTTGACCAGCTTGCGGGTGAGGGTATAGATGATAAGCCATCCCAGCAGGCCCATCCCGCCCAGCATTAAGATGAGAAATTGGATATCTTCCGGATTTCGGCTAATCTCACTTAGCGGATACACAACATAAATACTGCCAATAACATGGTTGCTACTTTTTATGGCTTGTTTTACAATATACCACTCGGCTTCCAAGCCGATATTTAACTTCTGAACACCCTGGTCCTGATCAGCAGGGATAGTTATACTCTTTATTAATTCCAGCGAGGGTAACCCTGGGTTGCTGTAGACTATGCGCCCCTCGCTGCTGGTAATAAAAAGCAGCATATCGGGATCTAAGCCCACATATTTCTGGCGCCTTTCGATATCACGCGATAACAAGGGGTTTATAAATAAGGAGCCATGTGCGTCGGTGGAGATTTCGGCTATTTCCTGGGCCAGGGCTTCGATGCTTTCCAGTCGTTTTTGGGTTGTATTGTGTCTGATCCATAAGGTGGAAATAAGACCAATAATGACTAAACCGATACAGAGGGTTAAAAGGTAACGGGCAGTCCAGTATTGTAATAGGGGAAATCTTTTATTTTTTATCGTAAACACAGAATTGATACCCCAATCCTCTTAAGGTTTTTAATTCACCTTCCGAAATCGGCCAATTTTCAATAATTCGCCTGATTCTTTTTATGGATAGATCGACCGCCCGATCACTGCCATCGTAATCGATGCCCCAAACCTGCTCGATAATCTGTTCCCGGCTCAAGGTCTGATTGGGGTTACGGGCCATAAACAGAAGCAGGGCCAAATCCCGGGGTATTAAGGATAATTCCAGCCCGTGCAGGTATACGGCATGAGCCTTGAAGTCAATCTTAAGACTCCCATAGGTCAAGGTGTCTTGATCATCAATCACCCGCGCTGGCCGCCTTAAAACGGCATTGACCCGGGCTACTACTTCTTCAGCTATAAAGGGCTTGGTAATATAATCATCAGCACCACCATTAAGACCGTCCAGCTTTTGATTGATTTTGCCTAAGGCAGTCAGCATTATCACCGGGCAGGAACCCCGATCCCGAATATATTTTAAAATATCCCAACCATCCATGCCGGGCAGCATAATATCCAGGA
>CAZYJA010000018.1:0-13967 GCA_964647245.1 uncultured Syntrophomonas sp.
AAATTTTTCATCTATTACGAATTTTAAATGAGCTGCCGGGTCAGTGGTGGTAAGATGAACTTTTTTACCCCTTTTAGCCAGACCCAAGGCAATCGTAGCTGCAATAGTAGTTTTGCCTACTCCACCTTTGCCCATGGTAAATACAACTTTTTTATTACTATTATACAAATCATCTACCACCGCATTTAAGGTTGGTATTTTCGCTACGTCTAATCTTTCATTACTAGGGTTTATATTATCTGCATGTAAAAAGGCCCTAACATTCGCAATTCCAGTTATATTGTAGGCTCTAAGGGGAATTTCATATTTTCGTAACCCTTGTAAATGCTGGGGCACGTCACTAAGCGCCTTTTGCTGCTTGTTAAATATAGCTTCGGATAAGCGGTCATCATGCTGATTAAGCACCCCATTTATAACCAGTATTTGATTATTCACGCCCAGGTCCTGCAATTCCTGGGATGCTCTTCCCGCCTCCCTCAAAGAACCAGTTTCCGGACGAGAAACCAGCACCAGAGTGGTCAAATCCTTATCGGCCAATGTGGCAACGGCTTGCTTATAGATATCTTTGCGGCTTTCAAGCCCGGCTAGTTGCCCTAAACATGATGCTCCATGAGTATTTTCGCTGATGAAATTAGTCCAGGCCGATGGTAACTGTAACATTCTAAGGGTGTGCCCGGTAGGTGCGGTATCAAATATAATGTGGTCAAATTCGAGTTGGGCTTGGGCATCGGTAATAAAGTTTGAAAACTCATTAAATGCCGCTATTTCAACGGTACAGGAACCTGAAAGTTGTTCTTCCATATTTTGAATTACTGCCGGCGGAAGCTTGCCACGATATGGCCCAACCACATTTTCTTTATATTCTTGGGCCGCTTTCTCAGGTTCAAAATTGGCAACGGTCAGATTAGGCACTTCCTTTATCTGAATACCCTTATTATCTAAATCGGTGTTAAAAACATCCTGCAAGTTTGAGGCTGGATCAGTACTGATAAGCATAATTCTTTGGCCTTGATCAGCTAAGGTTATAGCCGCGGCACAGGCGATAGAAGTCTTACCCACCCCACCTTTGCCGGTAAAAAACAGATATTTGGTCAAGTTCATTTCACCTATATTAAAGTTTTGCATCTTAACCTCCCTTACGATAATAAAACATCGGCATTTACAGCATCATCCATTAAGTTCAATTTTAGTTGCAGTCTTGATATAATCCTCGGAAATATCCAGCATTTCACATAATTCTTCATTGGTAGGATATGATTTGGTTTTCACTACTTTATTATCAACCATGGTTACTGGTAATTGGTCTAACCCATCATTATTTAGCAAATCGTTAATAGCTTTATTTTCTATAAACATACTGGGGCTGCCGGTTAAATTGTATCTCTCGATCTTTATACCCTTTCTCTGCAGATTACTAATAACAGTTGCTACTCTTAATAATTCAGGATCAATTCCTGGCCCGCAAACACCAGTCGAACAACACATCGCTGGATCAAAAATAATCATCTTTTTCATGCTTACATCTCCTTTGGTTTAAGACCTGGTTTTATTAAAGTGCAGATTTTCACGCTACCCAGATAATTAGCTTGAAAACGGCTTAGGGACTATGCATTAGCCATCCATAATAGTATAACTATATTTTAATCGTAAAATTCATTATTATGCCGGAATCGTAGGACTGTACGCCAATTCCTGAGCACGTTCTGGATAACTTGTATAAATGTTAGTTTAAAAGAGGAGTTTTGTCGGATGTGGAGAATAGAAATATTATGTATACAAACTAACTAAAAAATAGGGGATAAATCCGTTGGGGAATAATGGTGAATTTGACAACGATATAAGCATTCCACCGGCTACCCATACCGAACCTGCTGATCACAACTGGGATGCCAACCCCAGTCTTGATTGTGAACGCCGAATGTCTGATATTATCGATTTTCTGCCTGACGCAACGTTTGGAATTGATCTAAACGGTAGAGTTATCGTCTGGAACCGGGCGGCAGAGGAAATGACCGGGGTCAAAGCTGAAAACATCCTCGGCCGGGGCGATTATGAATACTCGATGCCTTTTTATGGCAAGCCTCGCCCGATGTTAATTGATCTGGTGCTAAAACCTGATCAGGAATGGGAAAATACTTATTCATCCATTCGGCGGGAAGGCAATGCGTTGATTGGTGAAAACCTGTGTCATATGATTAATGGCGATATATTTATCTGGGGCAAAGCAGCCTACTTATTCGATAATGTGGGCCGGCTAACCGGAGCAATTGAGTCCATAAGAAATATCACCCGCCGCAAAACAGCCGAGGTCAACCAGGCGCAAGAGCTCAAGAAGTTCCAGGTTCTTTATGACTTAGCGGTAGCTATGTCCGCCGAACAGACTCTGGATGACAATCTCCAGCTAATTATCGAAAAAAGCCAGATGCTATTTTCTGCTGATGCTTCTTTTATTGCCTTGCGTGACGAGTCCCGCAGTCAAGTTTATATGCAGTACCTGACTGGCATTAACACTCAGGCTTTTAAAGATATGCGCTTTGCGTTTGGAGTTGGCATGGGTGGTTTAATCGCCCAAACCAACCGGGGCTATATCATCGATAATTATTTAACCAACCCCATGATTACGCACGAGGTAGATGACATAATTGCCAATGAAGGTTTGGTTACAACTATGGCAGCCCCTATCCAGATTGGCCAAAACAAATTAGGTGTTCTCTATGTGGCCAATCGCTCCTACAGGCAGTTTACGCAGGCGGATCTGGATGCACTGGCTACCATCGGTAATCTGGCCGCGGTAGAAATAACGCGTAAACGTTTCGAGGAAGATCTGGAACAACGTAACCTTGACCTGGCCAAGCTCAACACCATTGCGGCTAATCTTTCCCACAAATTAATCCAAGCCCAGGAAGATGAGCGCCGGCACCTGGCTCGCGAATTGCACGATGACATTGGACAAACCCTGACCGCGGTAAAGATTAGCCTGCAATCGATTCTGCATAATGATGGTGCACCCTGTGCCAAGCTTCTGCAGAGCATCAAAATTGTCGAAGTAGCCCTACAGGGAATCCGCAAGTTATCGCTCTCGCTCCGACCATCCATACTGGATGATCTGGGTTTGGATGCCGCTTTACGCTGGCATCTGGACAATATGAATCAGATGGCCAATCTACAAACCCATTACTCTACGAATCTGGAGGGTAGAAGGTTACCGTCAATAATAGAAATATGCTGTTTTAGAATCATCCAGGAAGCCCTGACTAACGTAGTTAGACACGCTAAAGCCCAATTGGTAATGGTTGAATTGCATCTGGAGGATGAACAACTTCAGTTATCAATCCGCGACGATGGTGCCGGCTTCGACGTGGTATCGGCCTTAAACGCAGCAGCTCGGGGCAGAAGCCTGGGATTACTTGGTTTACAGGAACGAGTTTCCCTGGCTGGCGGCAAGATTAACATCAATTCCTCCCTGGATGGTAGTGGAACCACTATCCAGGTATCCTTCGAACCAGTTAATCCTGTTACTACTGCCACAAGGCTAAAAGAGGAGAAATAAGAATGAAGAAAATTCGGGTTTTAATTGCAGATGATCATCAGTTGGTGAGAGCAGGTATATGTTCATTACTTGAGAACGCCAAAGGTATCGAGGTGGTTGCGGAAGCTGATGATGGCTACCAGGTGATGGAATTAATAGCAGAGCATTGTCCGGATATAGTTTTAATGGATATTGCCATGCCTAAAATGAATGGCCTGGAAACAACCGCCCATATCCTCTCAACATTTCCCGAAATTAAAGTAATCATACTCTCGATGCATGTCAATGAGGAATATGTTTGGCAGGCTCTGCGTTCGAAAGCCTCGGGTTACTTGCTCAAAGACGCAGCTCCAGTCGAACTGGAACGGGCCATTAATTCTGTGGCGGATGGTTCTATCTACCTAAGCCCGGCGGTCTCCCATCATGTGGTAAATGATTATGTTCGTCGGGTTGGCAAAACAGATTGGGCTGATAAACTTCCGCCCCGCCAAAGTGAAATTTGGAAGCTCATTGCCAAGGGACTTAGCACCAAGGAAATAGCCTTGCTCTTGCATATTAGTATTAAGACCGTTGAGACCCATCGCGCTCAGCTGATGGATAAATTGGGAACCCAGGATATAAAAGGCGGAGCAGAACGTTTGGCTCGCAAAAAGGACATAGTTAACTCCCAGGAATAAAGGCTAAAATCATAACGTTCTTCCCAACACTTGTAATCTGCGTACCAGTACCCATCGACAAATTGACTCTTCTCTACCTTTCTTTCCACTTCTTGAATAATTGCTGCTTGTGCCTCCTGGGGGCACTTCAGCCAAGCAGGCCGTCCCCAACATCTTAATCCAATCCCTTAAACCTTCTTTTTAGAATGTTGGAGCAAATCAATCAGGTCCGCAGCCCCATAGAGCGATACAAATTCGTGTCTGGTATCATATAACTGCGGATTCCATTGATTATCCAATCAAATCACTCACTTTTATCTCGTTTACTGGACAGTGGGGGAACTGGAAACTTAACATAAAATGTGGAGCCGGTTGAACTGGTCTCTATCTCAATTTTCGCATCATGGCGCGCCGCTATCCGGTAACAGACTGCCAGTCCTAAACCTGTCCCTTGCTCTTTGGTCGTGAAGAAGGGTGTACCTAGCTTGTTTATCAGTTCCAGGTCTATACCCTCACCCTGGTCTTGAATTGCCAATACCACCTTTTCGCCTTCTATGAAAGTCTTGATAATAATCACCCCAGGCAAAGGCATGGCCTCAAACCCGTTGTTAACCAGGTTGAATATCAACTGGCGTATTTCTTTCTTATCCAGGAGCAAATCAGGTACATCCTGTAGATCTAACTTTATGTCTTGTTCTTTACTCAGGGCATTAGCCAAAATCAAGGGCAAAAGTTTGCTGATAATTACATTTAGGTTATTAGGTTGAATATCTACAAGCTTATCCTTGGCCAGAGACAGGAATTCGGTAATAATCGAATTGGCTCTATCCAATTCTTCTATCATTAAATCAAAGCGCTCTATCTCCGGTCCGTAATGCTTATTCTCGCGTAACATTTGCAAATAGCCGCGTACTGTAGTCATAGGGTTGCGAATTTCGTGGGCAATACTGGCTGCCATTTCCCCTACTAGATTGAGCCGATCCAGGCGGGTCATCTCAGTTTCCATTTGGCGAAAATCGGTTATATCTGTAAGTACACTGAGTATACATGGCTCGCCATTTATTTCGAGACTCTCCGCTGAATATAATCCCAGTCTTTGCTCTCCACCCTTCACCCGAAAGCCGATTTCCATTTGAGTGATCGATTGTTTGTTCTTAATCTTCTCTTTAACCAGATAACGATCGGCCAGATCCACCCAAAATCTTATATCCAATGATGAATATTTGACTATTTCTTGATGGGAATAACCCCACGTATCGCAAAAGGCATTGTTGACCCTGATAAACCTGCCCTCCTCCAGAGTAGTTATGGCCATAATAATTGGACTGGTATTAAAGACTTTGGATAAAGACTCCTCTGACAATCGTAATGATTCTTCCATCTGTTGGCGCTTGCTAACATCTCGTACGGTGGATATTATCTGCTCTTTATCCCCAATGGTAGCACGCCGCAGGTTCACTTCCACCCAAAAGTAGTGCCCGTCTTTATGTCTGGCTCGCCATTGAAAAAGCTGGGGTAATCCCCAAACAGCCCTTTTTAACCGGTTCATGAAATTCTTGCTGGCAAAAGGTGGCTCAGTGGATGTTAGATTCATTACCTGGGACTGGATTATTTCCTCGCGGGTATATCCGTACAGCTCGAAGGTACGCTGATTTACATCCAGTATAACGCCGGTATCTGGGTCACGAATAAGAATCGCATCATTAACCGAATTAAATATGGCATGAAAACGTTCCTCAGATAAGCGTAGGGCTTCTTCCATCTTTTTGCCCTCGGTAATGTCTCTATTCGTGACAATCAAATGTTCTTCACCATCTATATCAATTATCTCCACCGACATATTAAAACTTCTAAACTCACCCGTTTTTATTTTATATATTACTTCAATATTGCGAATACTGCCATGTTCCTGAACCTGTTTAATTATTAAGTCACGTTGATCAGGTACGACCCAGATGCCCAACTCTTGATTGGTGCGCCCAATGATCTCATGGCGGTCATAACCGGTTACTTCCACAAAGGAATCATTAACTTCCACATAACGTCCCTCTGCTAAAGTGGTAATCGACATTGGATCAGGATTACAATGAAAAGCTTTAACAAATTTCTCTTCCGATAAAACCAAGGCCTGATCCGCTAACTCAAGTTGAAGTTTCCGCTCCAGACCCAATGTGGCTAGAAACCGTCCCAACTCTGAGTAAAATCTCATTATAGATTCTACCTGAGCTCTTGGGATTATCGGCACTCGCCCCAGGGCCTCCATATAAGCTATTTCATCAAATCCGAACTCCTGGGCTTGCCGGCGAAAGAAATCCTCATCCGGCAGCTCGTGCAGAAATTGTCCCAAGAAAATAGAGGCCAAATGTTGTCCTTCTATAATGATTGGAGTTCCAAAATCCATCAGACCGTTCATGCATTTATAACCAATAAAAGATCCTTCAGGTAAATGATCCGATATATAACGGTCGCTTTGCTTGCATCTGCACTCGGTCTGCTCACAAACCCGATGGAACTGGGTGCAAATATTCTGCCAGCCTTTCCCACTGATAATATTGTTATCTTCATCATGAAGTCCATAGGGTATCCCAGTGGCCTGGTAAAATGAATTTAACAATTCCAGCAAAAATGGTATATTAACCAGATCCGAAAATTTGTACTTTTCGGGGTGACTAATTTTTTTTGGTTCATTCCTATTTGAAACGAATAACTCCGACCGGCCGGTAGAGAACCAGCGACCAGGTGATGACGTTCCCATAGTTGTAGAGCAACGGTCTTGATCAGTTTGGGCAAGTTCCAATTGCATATTTCTCTGACGCAGTTTAGTGAGTTCTTCGATGAGTTGCGCTTTGGTCTTATTGTCATCTTTCACCTAATTACCTCCTCTGGCAACCACATATGTATATACAATATCCGATTGCACCCACAAACATTGTCGAAAGTAGTCGGTGCAATTACTTTCTGAGTTGGCGCTCTTAGGTTATATTCACCGTGGTACCGCTAATTCCGGGCCGAGCCGGATTCATAATAAGCTTGCGCGGAATTCTATATTTAAGCTCTTCTACATGACTAATAATCCCCACGCTTAATTTTTCTGAATGCAGTTTTTCCAGAGCCCCAATTACGAGGTCCAGAACCTCAACATCCAGAGTTCCGAACCCTTCATCGAGGAAAAAGAACTCCAGGGATGCTTTGCCTAATTGAATATGAGAAGATAGTGCCAGAGCCAGGGCCAGCGAGGTCAAAAAGGTCTCCCCTCCCGACAGGGTATGAGTGGGACGTCTCACCCCCCCGCTAAAGTCATCCCGTATAACAAATTCTCCCTCCGGGTTTAACTCCAGGGCATAGCGGCCCCGACTGATATCCCGTAAGGTTTTCGATGCTTCTTTAGCCATATAATGTAATCTGGTTCGGGCAATAAAATCAATAAATTTCTTCCCTTTAAATATACTCTCTAATTCTTCCAAGAGTTCATACTGCCTGTCGATTTCCCGCTTTTGAGTTTCCAATCTGGTCAATTCTTGCATTCTAATACCCATATCGGCCTGCTTGGCTTCGCTTAACAGCAGCCGATTAGTAGCTCTTTCCAACTCTTCCTGCACCTGGCCTCTTCGCTCCTGAATAACGCCCCAGGCTTCTTCCGCTATATGGTCATCCTTTAACAGGGCCTCCATCCTGGCCAGGTTAGCCCGGTTCAGTTGCACCTGTTCCCGGTATTCCTGGATACTCAGCTCTTCGGCTTTCATTTGGGGTTCAGTCATAAAGGCTGTCAGCACCGCTGGCACGCCATCAAACCTACGAGTCTCCAATTGGGAGAAGAGGTCTTTTTCTTGCCCCAGTAATATCTGCGCCAGAGTTTGGTTCCCGACAACCAAATCGGCAGCTAAGCGGGATAGTTCCTCATAAACTTGCTTGGCTTGTTCGTAAGCATCGGTTGCTTGGGTATAACTATCATGAATTGCCTTAATTGCAGCTTGCACTGATTTTAAACCGGTTAGCGGCTCTTGATTCTGGCACAATTCCTGCATTTCCAGATTTTTCTGGGCAATAACCAGGGATTTTTCCGACCCCATAGCCTGGTATTGGGTCGCTTTAATCTTCAATCCTTGAACTTCCTCCTGCAGGGCAATATTCAGGCTCTTATATTCCTTCAGGGTATTTTCCAACTTTTGGTTTTCGTGTTCCAAAAACTGCAGTTCACGGTCCATCTCCCGTATTTCAATAAGTCGGGGCTCGATTTGCTTCAAGTCCAGTAAGAGCTGGAAGGCGACGTACCTCTCCCCGGAGGCCCGTAAACGCTCCTTGATCAGTTCGTATTCTTGCTGCAAAATCAGCACCGCTTGGCGATCCTTATCCAAGGCCGCAGTTTGAAAAGCCACTTCATTCTTTAGATTTCCTAAAAGCTCCCGATCATGGGCCAAGCCCGATTCGTTTTGACTCGTTTCTGTCTCCCAGGCTGCAATTGCTGCCTTTAACCCTTCCAGTTCCCTTTTTTGAACGATGCATTTTCCCTGCCAATCCGTCATTTCCCGTCCTGCTATCTGTTCGCAGAGCTTGGCTAATTCATTATTCTGACGTTCAATTTCTCGGACCAGGTAACTTTGCTGCATAGCCAGATCATGTACCTCTTTTTCATAAGTCTGGATCTTCTGTAGCGTAGTCTCCAATAATTCCCGCGCAACTTGCATCGAAGCCTGGCCGGGCTCACTAGCCACAGTAGGGTGATGAAGCGAACCACAAACCGGACAGGCTTCTCCCAGCTTTAACTTTTGGGCCAGTATGGCCGCCATATGAAGGTTCTTTTCCTGGTCCAGGTTGATAAGCAGCTGGTCACGTTGCCCCATGGATTCGGCCATCATCTGTTTTTTAGCGATCAGTTGCTGCTGTAATAATAGTAATTGGGAGTGATATTTGGTCTGGGCTTGGTTAATTTCAGCCCAGCTCTGGCTCCAATCATGCAAGGACCTAAGTTCATTTTCCATCTGATTTAGAATGTTTTGCTGCTTCAGTAAATCCTCATTACTACCGGGACGCTTATTTAGCAGTTCCGTGCGCCGGCTCAAGCGCTCCTGGCAACGCTCTTCCAGCCTATCCCGTTGATTCACCAAGAGAGTCAACTGACTCTGGTTATTACCTAAATCAGTTTCCAGAGTGGCTAGCTTTTTTAGTGATTCGGTCTCCTTAGCCTGCAAAACGATGCATTCCTTTTCCACCAATACCCCTTCATTGATCTGTTCCCGATACTCCGGGGATAGTTTCAAAGAGATTATCTTCTCTCGCTGAATTCCTAAAATTAGTTCAATTCGCTCCGATTCAGTTTTATTATTATTTAGAGCAATTTCCTTCTGATTTAGAGCTGCCATAATGTATTGATATTCTTCGCGCAGGTTGTCCCGCTCGGTGGCCAAATCCCTAATCTGCCCGGCCATTTTGCCGGCCATCTCCAGATTGTTTTGCCTGATCAATAATTGCGGTAATTGGTGTTCTTTGTGGCGGGCAGCCTCTTCCCAGCTTTGGCTGGTCAACTGCAACCGTTCTACGCTGTCTTCCTTCTCCTTTAGGATAATTACCAGGCTCTGCCGCCTCGCATCCAATTCCTGCTGATGAGCCCGGACTTTATCGATCAAGGGCTTAAGGATGGCAGCATTTTCAGCCTGCTGCAGGGCGATGGATCGCCGGGCATAGGTGTCTTGCTGCCCGTTTAATTCCATCTCCAGTTGCAGATACGCTTCCATTTCTTGCTGCCAGGCCCATACCTGCGCATATTTCTGATATTCCTGCTCCAGTTCCTGCCATGATTGGGCCAGCCCCTCCTTTTGGATACGCAAGTTCTGACATTCCTCATTTAAGCTGGTATAGGCATCTGGGGTTATATCTTGAAAGGAACTTAATAGTCCTGCCAGGTGGGTTCGTTCATTTTGCTGCTTACCTTTATAATTCCTTATCATCTGGGTGATTTGGTCCCCATATCTCTCCATCCCAAAGATCCGCTCCAGCATATTACGACGGTCGCTGCCGCTTAGCTGTAGGAATTCGCTGAAACTACCCTGCGGCAATACCACGGAACGGGTAAAATCCTCGGCACTCAAACCAATGATGGCAACGATTCCGGTATTGACTTCCCGACTTCCTTCATAAAGGGGACGGGGTTCGTCCGGATTACTTATATCATGGATAGTTGCCAGCTCCGCCCGAACTCCATCAGCACCCGTTCTTTTGAAAACCCTCTGCACCGAGTAGTGGCGCCGATTCTGGCCTTCACCCACCGCGAATTCATAGATTACCTGCGCTTTTTCACTCTCGGTATTCACAATACCGGAAGGCTTTCCTCCCGAACGAGGTATTCTGCCATATAGAGCCAGCATTATCGCATCCAAAACCGTGGATTTACCGCTTCCCGTAGGCCCGAAGATGCCAAATAAGCCGTTCTCGGTCAGGCGGCTAAAATCAATGAGCTGTTCCTCCACAAAACTATTCAAGCCCTTAATCTTCAGTAGAATCGGTTTCATCCTCAGTTCCCTCCTCCCGGGTAATGGCCTGAAATAAATCTATTATTTCCTGCGAAGCCTCGATCCCATTGCGCTGGTGACGATAGAAGGCTTTAAACAGCTCGGTAATTTTTATAGTGCGATAATCCTCAATTTCCACTTCGGCCTCCTCATTACCGATCCAGAGCGGATTGAATTGCAGGATGTCCTTACGCAGGCTTTTCATCTCCTTTATTTCAGCCTGAGTAATGATCCGATCAGTTTTAATATTAAGATATATCCAGCGTTCTCCCAACTGCTCTTCCGAGCAGGTTTTAATAGCCTCTTCGATGCTGTCGCAATCCCAAATTTCTATCGGTTTATAATTATGTAAAAACTTAACCCTGACCTGGGCCTCTTTACCGGGTTCAACCTCCACTATATAAACCGATTTGCTATAGTGGATCTCACTGGGACTGTATTGCAGGGGAGAACCGCTGTAATACACCTTTTTATCAGTCCCCTGCACCTGCTGGGGCCGATGCAGGTGCCCCAGCGCAATGTACTGGGCTTCGGGAAGCATCCCCGGGTCGACTGCAAAACTTCCGCCCAGTTGAATCTGCCTTTCCGAATCACTTTCTATTCCCCCGGAAATATAGAGGTGCGAGACCGCCAGGTTGATAGTATCTGGCTCAAAATGCCCCGCCAGCTGTTGCCAGAACTCTCCCACTCGTTCGGAATAGCTCTGACAACGCCGGTTTTCGTCATCAGACCCGTTCAAGACCTCATTTAGCCTGGTCTCGCTGGGGTAAGGCAGGGTTAAGATAACCGCTTTCTCACCGTTCCTGGCTATCTTTAGGTAACCTTCACCCGCAGCCTCAATTTCAAAAGCACCACAACATCCAGTCGCTATGGTGCTTTTAGGCCGACCCAGGAGAATAACTCCGTGATCGTAAGCTAAAGGACTGGCAGCCACTAACCGGTCGGGATTATCATGATTGCCGGCTATCACTATTACCGGCCGCTCGCCATTATGGGCCAGTCTTTTTACGGTATCATAAAACAATCTTTCGGCTGGGGCCGGTGGATTAGGACTGTCATAGACATCCCCGGCGATAAGTACTAGGTCCACCTGTTCGTCATCAGCTATAGCGATCAGTTCTTCCGCAAACCTGACCTGCTCCTCCATCCGGCTGTGACCTTCCAGGGTCTTGCCCAAATGCCAGTCCGAGCTATGTAAAATTCTCACAACTTCACCTCTTCGTCACAATCGAATAAATAGAGATAGCTGTCTTTAACCCTTTGACCCTGAATATCTTCCAAGGCAGTTTTATATAGTTCTAGCTGGGTCCGATATTTATCGATAAGCTCATCCCGGTTTGCGGGAGTGATCCGATCGGTTTTATAGTCCAGGAGGACCATTTCTCCATCTTCCCAAAAATAAAGGTCGATCACGCCCTGAATTAGAAGTTCATCCTGACATTGCTCCCAAGCCGCCGTCACCTCGCATGCCCGGCGAACCAGGTTAAAGGGAACTTCCCGATATATCTTATCAGCCCGTAAAACTCTTTGACCCAATTCCGAGCTGAAAAACTTCCCTACTCGGTTAACGTCTACTTGCCTGGCTTCTTGATCGCTCAGCAATTCCTGTCTTACCATGGCTTGAATCTGGGCGGCTATTTCTTGTGTATTCCATCCTTCCGGGCTAAGTCGGTGAAAATCCAGGTGCTGCATAACAAAATGCATGATGCTGCCTTTTTCCGCACCGCTGAAGGAATCCCCTCCCACTCCGTTTGCCGCATCGTTTAGGAACCGAGGACGCCTCAACATCTGGGGGGTGTTTAACCCCAATCTTTTCAGCTTCAGTCCTGGCATATTTTTTATTTGGCTGACCGATAACTTGGAAGGAATCTGTACCGCCTCCCCATAAGGGTACTGCCAGTTCAATCGCCGCTCGATCATGTCCTGCTCCGGGGAATACCCGGAGGGCTGAAAGTCGTGCAGGAACTTCTTAAAATCCCGCTCCGGTACTGACGGTTGCCCTACTCCCTGAGTGACCTGGGAACGGCCGATAATCTCCAGCCGCCAGCCAAATTCTTCGGGCGCTAATTCACGGTCTTCCAGGCTCACAGCAGCCAATTCCCGTACTTTCAATCCATCCCGGTGGCGCAACACCACCGGGCCCACCCAGTCCAAGTGGCATTTAGCCTGGGCCAGCTGAAAGGGGCTGATCTTTTTGCTCCAGGTTTTGGCTCGGCGGGGCAGGTCGGACAACGAGCCTACCATAATCAGCCTATCGCGAGGACGCGTACAGGCTACATACAAAATCCGCATCTCTTCAGCCATGCTTTCCAGCTTTATCAGGTTCTTCATGGCTGCCCGAGCGATGGTATCCTTATTGATCCTCAGTTCTGGGTTGACGTAATAGGGGCCGATACCCAGGTCTTTGTGAAATAAAACCGAGGCTTTGGTATCACTGAGGTTAAAACCATTACCCATTCCGGCCACAATAACTACCGGAAACTCCAGGCCCTTGCTTTTATGAATACTCATAATGCGAACTACATTATCATTTTCGCCTAATATTTTGGCCATGCCCATATCACCGCTGCTGGCCTGCATTTTGTCCACAAATTTTATAAAGTGGAACAGGCCTTTTAGGGAAGTAGTCTGGAATTGACTGGCCCGGTTAAATAGAACTCTGAGGTTAGCCTGGCGCTGCAGACCACCTGGCATGGCACCCACATAATAGTAATAGCCGGTTTCCTGCAACAGTTTCCAAATTAACTCGTCCATAGCGGTATAGCGGGCTGCATCTTTCCAGGTATTAAGTTGGTCTATAAATGACTGCAGTCGGACCTGTAAATCATCATTATGCTGAGCCAGGTATTCCTCCACCGCCTCATAATAGGTAGCAGCTTGACTTCCCACCCTAATGGCAATTAAGTCATCGAGGGTGAATTTGCCAATGGGTGAACGCAAAACACTCAAGAGGGGAATATCCTGACGTTTATTATCAATTACTTTCAAAAGATTCATGAAAATATTAATTTCCAGGGTTTCAAAATAGCCACGGTCGACATCGGCATATACTGGAATTCCCGCCGCCCTAAAAGTCTGGGCAAATATATCGGCCCTTTGCCGGGTGGCTCGCATCAGAACTACTATATCCTTATATTCCAGGCTACGATATTGAGCTTGCTGGGAGTCATAGAATGACTGCCCGCATAGTTCCTGGATGCGCGCGGCCACCAATCCAGCTTCTATTTCTACCGCCCCTAATTCTTCAAGTTCTGGTTCAACTGCAAGCTCCCCATC
>CAZYJA010000018.1:13977-19358 GCA_964647245.1 uncultured Syntrophomonas sp.
TTTCTTTTCGATCAGAAAAAGTTCCAAGGCGGGCATAGCTGGTTCGCACCCTTCACCCTTCGGGTACTCCCGATGTTCCCGATGGTCACCTATTAAGGTTGCGGGTACCACCGGTGCATCCTTACGGATGCCAATATTGTTGCTGTCGCTCACCACTAATGGTGCATTCGCACAGTCTATTCCGGGATATAAATAAGCATCTTCATCATAATCGAGCTCACCAAAATCGGCGGACATAATCTGTCTGAAAATACAGTTTATGCCCTCGATTATTTCTGACCGACTGCGAAAGTTTTTACGCAGATCGATACGTCGATCAAGACCGTCACAACTATTTGGAAAAGCTGCGTATTTTTCCATAAACAAAGATGGATCGGCGAGCCGAAAGCGATAGATACTCTGTTTGACATCCCCTACCAGGAAAAGATTAGCCTCCTTTTTGATGCGATTTAGTATAATCTCCTGCACCAGGTTGCTGTCCTGGTATTCATCAACAAAGATATAGGCATACTTGCGCTGGTATTCCGCGGCGACCTCCGGATTAGCTAAAACGGTCAAGGCATAATGCTCCAAATCGTTGAAATCCAGGATTCCCTTATCACTCTTTTTATCTCGATAGATCTCAGTAAAGGATTTGACCAGAGCATACAAATATTTTATTTCAGGATAAATCTCGTTCAGGTCCTGGCGGAATTGCTCCGGACTTTGGAACAATATCCTGGCCCTGATAGTGTCAATGATTTTTTTACCCTGGGCGCGGAGTTCCTTGACCTCTTCCTGCAATCCCGGATCAGTATCTTTACTCACTCTTCCCAGGCGCGGGTACTGCACCAGATCCAACTGCTCATACAGCGAAGGCAGTCCTTGATCAAGCGCCTTAAGCAGCTCTGCCACGGTTTGTAAATCTTCTATAATAGCCGGCTGGTAAGCCAGCGGGCCCTGCACCATTTCCGTGATTACCAGAGCCTCACTGAATAAATCCCTGGCCCCGCCTAAATTGATACGTAGTTGCTGGCTAAGATTCACAGTCCAGGGACAACCGGCAAATTCTGCCTCATTCATATTAAAGTCCTCTGCACGGGTTGCCAGCCAACCCAGTGGATTGGGCTTACTCTGAATAAACTCGTAGGCCTGCAAAACTAAATTCTGCAGGGAAGCATCATCTTTACTCCCGCCGAACATTTCAACCAGGTTCAGAAATGCCGGAACTTCTTGCGCATACTCACTTTCCAGCAGCTCTTCGATAGCTTCCAGCTTCATTATGGAAGTTTCGGTGCTATCGCCGATCCGAAAATTAGGATCAATGTCGATTAAATGAAAGTATTTTCTGACTACATCGGTGCAAAATGCATGCAGAGTGCTAATGGATGCCCGGTTCAGCAAGTTCATCTGATTTACCAGGTGGGCTTCGTTCTCATCTTGTTTTTCCAGATCCGCCAGGATGGTATTGCTAATTCTCTCCCGCATCTCGCCGGCGGCAGCGTGGGTAAAGGTTACCACCAGCATCCGGTCAATATTGACCTGGTCCTTGATAATCAACTGAATAATACGTTCCACCAGCACCGCCGTTTTACCCGAACCTGCCGCCGCAGCTACCAAGAGATTAGAGTTTCGAGCTGCAATAGCACTTTTCTGTTCATCAGTCCATTCTCGCAATGTCAGTTTCCTCCTTCCTGCCGTGCAACATTAGTGGTGAGCTACTGCGGACATCAGCATCAGATTGAAAACGACCAGAGGGAGTATCGGTTGCACTCTGGAGTGGCGTGCCCGCAACCTCGATAGGTGACCATCGGGAACATTGGGAGTACCCAATGGGTGAAGGGTGAATTCGGGCAATTACTTCCTCATCCGGCAGAGGCCGAATATTCCGGTAGTTATTATCCTCCAGCAACCGATCAAACTGACAAACTGCTCGGTAAGGGCAGAAGGCGCAGGCTGTCCGGGTGTGGTCCTTAACCGGTTCTATCTTCACCTTGCCACTTATGATCTCGCGGCCAATTTCCTGGAGCAGGCCCTCAACATGCTGGATGAGGGCCATAAAATCCCCGGCGGCCAGAACGGAGGAATTCTTCGTAAAATCCTCTGACTTGGTTAAAGCCAAGGGCAGTATTTCGGAATTATTGCCGATCGCTCGATCCAATTGGCGCACCAGTTGGACATCTTTCAAAGCGAGCCCGGTCATTTTCAGCTTCTTGGCAATTTCCTGCTCGATGGTCTCGATTACCTTGGAATCAGAATTAATCAGCGGGTCATCAATTTTAAAATAGAATATCCCGGCTGGCATCAGTTGCTGACGTTTTAA
Organism: uncultured Syntrophomonas sp.; assembly: GCA_964647245.1. Taxonomy (GTDB): domain Bacteria; phylum Bacillota; class Syntrophomonadia; order Syntrophomonadales; family Syntrophomonadaceae; genus PHAA01. Next base: position 16,280 of record CAZYJA010000018.1, read on the forward strand.
CTGCTGCGTACTGGCTAGTACTGCCTGCAGATAAATCAATAATTGCAGACTCAGGCCATAATAGACTTCGGACAGAGAAAATTTTTGATTTCCGGATTTATAATCTATGATTTTGACATAGGTAGCATCTTCCGCCTCCAGCAAGTCAACCCGATCTATTCTTCCCACCAGGTAAAACATCTCCCCATTCCCGAGTTCAATTTGAATGGCTGGAAACGGGCATCCTGGCCCGAAGCTCACTTCATAATCCAGGGGCTCAAAATCTCCGTGCTGCAGATGCATGGTGAGGGTCCACACCGCCCGGCGGCATATCCGTTTTAACCTTTTCATCAAATACTGGTAGCGGTGGGTACTGGCGAAGACCCCATGACCATGTACGGGGGCCATTTCATCCATAATACCGTCCATAATACTTTCGCATTCAGTTCGCTTTAACTCAGCCCAGTTTATATGCTCGTCCCTCAGTTTTAGAGCAAAGGACTGCAGGCAGTTATGGAATAGTTCGCCCACGTCCGGAGCCCCTACTGCAAATACTTTACGCTCCTGCGGTTTCAGCCCATACCGTACAAAATGAGCGAAAGGACAGTTCACAAATTGCACCACTCGTGAAACCGTAGAATGAAGCGGCAATTGATATAGCTGGCGGGCTTTATCGGCTCCCATATAAGCGGTTTGATTATGATGAAACAACCCTTCAATAATTGCCGTACGCTGGTTCCGCCAAGCTTCCTGCCCATAATACCAGCCATAAACATCCCACCAGAAACTCTCGCCAACCTTGCCATCCAGACTAAGTCGTAAATTTTCCACCAGGTATTTGAAGGTACTTTTAGCAGTAGCTACCTTATGTAGTTCGTGGGCATGATTATTAATTAAATCACTATCCAATTTCAGGTCGGGAAATAACTTCTGACAACGATCGATTAAGAGCGACGGGCGCAATGCTTTACCCTCCATGTCAGCCAAAGCCCAAGATAAACCTAAATACTCGCTGGGCTTGGTCAGGGAGGTATAAATCAAAAACTTCTCTTCAGCAAATTTGCGGGTAAGGTCAAAATCCAGATCTACCCCTTGGGCGGCGAGCAGCTCTTTCTCCGCCTCTGATAGAATACCTTCCGTTTCCTTACCAGAAGGCAAAACTCCGTCATTGACACCTACTACCAATAATCCTCGAATATCATGACTTTTGGACCTTTGAATGTTGCCCACCAGAACTTGATCAATAGTAGTTGGAATAATACCCAGTTCCAATGACCCCAAGCCAGCCTCCAAAATCCGTACATATTGTTTAAGGTTAACCTCCTGATCTCCCATTATTTCCACCATCTGGTCCAATACTTCCAGAACGATATTCCATATTTGGGTATTCTCCTGCACCAGTTCATAGCAACTCTGATCATTGAGTCTTTCTATCCATGCTTCGAGTCTTTCCCGTACCCCAGTCTCCTCCAAGTAGGCATAAATTGCCCGAGTGATGTAAGCGATAGTATTTTTCCCCTTGAGCTGCTGCTCCAGTTGGTGGAGCGGAGTTATAAAAATCTCCCGGCATCGGTCCAACTCAGCCCAGCCTTGGGGCTCGTCATGGCCCAGCTCTCCATGCCAGCGTGGTCCTGAAATCCCAAATCGGAGCACGAAATTTTCCAATCTCTCGATATCATCATTATTTAGTCCACTTAAACCGGTTTTCAAAAAGCTAAACACATCTTCATAGCGATACCCCCGCCTGATTACTTCCAGAGAAGACAGAATCAGCTGGATGAGGGGATTGCTCATAATATCTCGCTTCTGGTCTATAAAAAAGGGGATTGAATACTCGTCAAAAACCCGTTTGAATATGCTTCCATAGGCGTCCATATTATTACAGACCACTGCCAGGTCGTTCCAGCGATAGCCCTGCTCCCGAACCAGTTGCAGGATTTGAGCCGCCACGTATTCTATTTCACTATTGATATTCACGCTGGCGAATAGTTCCAAATGGCTAACTTTTCCGGAGAGGGTGCGGTAAGGATAGGCGTAGAGTTCAGACTCGAGATGTAATATTTCCGGGCTTTTCATGGAATCGGCTGATGTTCCATCAATTCGGATCGTCTCTTCTAATAATCCTTGCTCTCGGGCAATCCCTCGAATCTTACGGTAGCTATACCAGGATAAGCTGAATAAATCACGGTCTCTCGCCTGACGGTTGACATCCAGGCTAAAACAGATGGTAGTATCCTGAGCCAGCCCCATTATTTTCTCAATGATTTTCAAACTCTGGGGGGAAAAGGTGGTGAATCCGTCCACCCATACCCTGGCGCCCCTCAAAAACTGAGCATCGGCTATCTTTTCTATTAACAGGTTTAGATAGTCTTCGGTATCTAAATAGTGCCCCCGCAAGTAATCGTTAAAGCGCTCATATATAAGGGCAATATCCTTAACCTTTTCCTTGATAATAAGCTCATCCCCGCCCTCCACACTGGCCAGAAGCTGAGCCGGGAGAATATCCTGTTGTTTTAGTTCCGTTATGAGTTCACCAATTTTACTTACAAAGCCTTCTTGCTGGGCGGCCCTTTTATAGATGGTCAGATCGCGGGTAACCTCGTCGATCATCTTTCTTAAAACCATGTTTTTGCCCTGCTCGTTCAGAAGGGTACGGGTCAGCCCGCCCACCTCATTAAAGACCCGCTGGGCCAGTCGGGTGAAACTTAGAACCTCTACCCGCATTATTCCTGGAAGCTTCAGTTTGCGGATGATATCCCGCTCTGATTGGAGCGTAAATTGTTCGGGAACCAGGAGAATCAGTCGGTCTTCTCCGCCATCCTGCAGATTCCGGTTAATTTCTTGGAGAATATAATGGCTTTTCCCCTTTCCGGCCCTGCCCAAAATGTATCGCACGCCCATATTAATGACCTCAATTCTTAGGTATTAAAAATATATTACCCTTAGGGGTGGTAAGAAAAATCAATTAAATTATACAGGTAAGGGAGATTAATGTAAGAAAAATGCTGGATGAGTATCCCTAAGCAGGCCCATAAGATAACCAACCCGTAGGCAACATCTTTATTTCTTAGTGTAGTTGCGATCCCAATTATTATTATAA
>CAZYJA010000018.1:19368-19652 GCA_964647245.1 uncultured Syntrophomonas sp.
GCTCCATGAAATTGCCCCCTATAATAGATTGGGAAATCTACCATAGGGGGCCTATGATTTACTGTTCTTTGGTTAAGGTTAACTTAAGAACCATTAAAAGGAGTTATTAGTATGTTTTAAAATGGTTATACTTTAAACGGTGGTGGCCTTTTGGTTTTCATCACTGAATTCCTTGATTATATAAATCGGCCTGCGCTTGGTTTCCAAATAGGTCCTGGATAGATACTGACCAACAATACCGGTACAAAATAGTTGAATCCCACTAATAAAAAGAATAATACACA
>CAZYJA010000019.1:0-19446 GCA_964647245.1 uncultured Syntrophomonas sp.
ATAGCGCCTGACAGGGATTGAAACCACTTTTTCAATATCCTCAGTCTTTATGTCGCGGCCGGCCAGACCGTAAACGATATCAATCAGATACGGGCGTTCCTTCAAATCATACAAAGCACTACGGGTCTCGGCAAACAAAGGGCCTCCGTTTGCCGAAAAACCCTCAGACTTATCCATGACGGCTACGGCCCTGGTTTTAGCCAGAGCGCGGGCCAGTTCCTCGCCTGGGAAAGGACGAAACACTCTGATTTTAACAAGACCTGCCTTTACTCCATCCCCCCGCAGTTTATCGACAGCTGCTTTTGCAGTTCCGGCAGTGGATCCGATTAAGACCAGAGCAAACTCCGCATCCTCCATCCTATATTCTTCAAACAAACCATAGCTACGCCCGGAAACCTTTTTAAACTCTGCGGCTACCTCCAGTATGCGGGCCTTAGCCGCCTTCATAGCCTCCGCCTCCTGCACCTTGTGTTCCATATAATAGGGACTCGCATCGTACGGTCCTACCGCAAGCGGATTTTCTTTTTTCAGCAGGTAGTTTGCAGGGTTATATTCCCCGATAAACTTGCGCACAGCATCCGTCTCCAAAAGCTCTATATTCTCTACGGCATGACTGGTAATAAAGCCATCCATACAGGCCATCACCGGTAAGCGTACGCTTAGGTGTTCACCGATCGGCATGGCCATGAGAATATTATCATAGGCTTCCTGATTGTTTTCCGCATAGATTTGGATCCAGCCGCTGTCACGAGCGCCCATCGAGTCGGAGTGGTCGTTATTGATGTTAATTGGCCCCGTAAGAGTGCGGTTGACGCAAGCCAAGGTAATCGGCATCCGGCATGAAGCCGCCACGTATAAAAGCTCATACATCAGTGCCAGGCCACAGGCAGAAGTAGCACAGACAGACCTGGCTCCGGCAGCTTGCGCAGCAATACATACGGACATTGAACTATGCTCTGACTCCACAGTAACATATTCGGTATTAACCTCACCATTGGCCACATACTGAGCAAAGTATTCCGGAATTTCAGTGGAGGGAGTGATAGGGAAAGCGCCCATGACATCAGGATTTAACTGTTTGAGGGCAATAGCTACAGCCTCGTTGCCGGAAAGGGGCTTACTCATTGACCTCACCTCCTGCCACCATTGTTATTGCAGGGAAAGGACACACATCCTCACATATGCCGCAGCCCTTACAGTACATATAATCGAAGTCCAGGCGTTTCCCGTCCTTTACCGGTATCGCACTGTCCGGACAGAAGGGAACACAAAGCATACAATGTTTACAAGCTTCTTCGTGAAAAATGGGTGTGTTGGTCCGCCAAGTACCGGTATTAAAAGCCCGCGCGGTTCCCGGTTCGTAGATTTCCCCGCCGGGAGTCAAATCCTGCCAAGGGGTATTTTCGTTAATATCCTTCGCATAAATCATCCTAGCTGCACCTCCGCCATGGAATTTTTCAGCGCTGCCATGTTGCCCGCAATAACATGGGGCTTGGAAGCAAATTTGTGTTTATAGGAATCTTCGATATCCACTAAAAAACGCTCACTTTCCAAAACGCCGCTCACCTTAACTACCGCAGCCAGCATCGGAGTATTGGGTAAATTCTTGCCCAAACTCTCTTCCGAAATGCGGCGGGCATCGATAGTACAAACTTTTCCGCTCCATCCCTCCAGTTTTGAACGCATCTCCTGAGGAGAGCGAGGAGTGTTAATGATTATCGCGCCGCCCTCTTTCAGTCCGCCGGTAACGTCGACGCTGTCCAGCAAAGTTTCATCAACCACAACTACATAGTCCGGATAGTAAATATTGGAATGGACTGTACACCGTGTTTCACTAATGCGATTATAAGCCGTAATCGGGGCTCCCATACGTTCCGGTCCATACTCCGGGAATCCCTGCACAAATTTCCCTTCTAAACCGGCCACATCCGCCAGCAGCAGGCAGGCCATCTTGGCTCCTTGTCCGCCCCGGCCGTGCCAACGAATTTCTACCATATCATTGGTTGCCACTCTTATTCCTCCCATCATTATAATTTAAAAAATAAAGAAAACCGGCTTGCGCCGCAACCTTAATTGCGAACGAGAGAGAGCATCAGTAGTACCCGAAGGGTGAGCCATTAACAACGGCGAAAGTCTGGTTGCACTTATACTATCCACCTTAAAGGTTATATTGCTGATAGTATAAAAAAAGCTTTCGTCCCAAAAAGGGACGAAAGCTCGAAAGACATTCGCTGTACCACCCATTAATTCAAAGCATACCATCATATGCGTTCCCTGTTACGGGGGAACCCGTCGGAGCCTACTGGATTACTCGTTCGGTCCGCAGCTCAGGAGTGATTTTCGGGTTCAGACTACTAGTACCGGGCTTACACCTTCCCCGGCTCGCTGTAACGTTCGGCTGAAACGTACTCTCTCCGTCAATGCCTTTGTAATTTGAAATTATAAATAAATATAACCACTTGCCTGGGTTTTGTCAATCACAAATCCAGGAAACAAGGGAACTGATTCCGTTGCTAGCTTGGCATATAAATATTCTATAGTTTCACCTCATAGATTTTCATCCTCCACTGCTTTTTAACAAAGCTTATTTACCGCACTTTGCTTGCCCGCAAAAAGGGCAGATAATAAAAAAGTATACTTTGCCCGAAATTACAGTGTATATTATTTTATAACGAGATCTAGGAAGGGGATTTGTTCCGATGGGGCACTTGATTCATTCTAAAGATGAAGTCTACCGGGCATTGGCCGAACGTTTAAACAGAGAGCCAATAGGAGCTCCCTTAGACGATACCCTCATGACAATTCTGCAAAGACTTTATACTGAAAGCGAAGCGGTTATCGGCAGCAAATTCCCTTTGGTGCCGATAAAACTCGAAAGAATCGCCAAAATTACCGGTACTGATGTCGAACAGCTAAAACCAATTCTGGATAGTATGGCCGACAAAGGTTTGGTAATGGACTTTCCTCGCCGGGACACCGCCTTATACATGCTGGCACCCATGGTTATTGGCTTTTTCGAATACACCTTCATGCGGGTACGCAACGAACTAGATATGCCAGAGCTGGCCCAACTTTTCAATAGTTATTTTCATAATGAAAGGGTTAGAAAAGAGTTCTCCGGTATAGATACCCGGATGATGCGAACCTTGGTATATGAGCACCTAATCCCGGTAGCGGTAGAAACTGAGGTTTTAACCTATGAAAGAGCTAGTGAGATTATCCGCCAGGCCGGTGGTGGAGCACTTTCCATGTGTGCTTGCCGCCATAAAGCGAGTCACCTGGGCCAAGCCTGCGACGCCCCGCTGGAGGTATGTACTTCCTTAGGCACTGCTGCCGAGTGGGTTATACGGAGAGGAATGGGCCGCCCTGCTACGGTGGATGAATTGCTGGAGGTACTTGATACAACCGAGGAATTGGGGCTAGTCCATAACTGCGATAATATCCTGAATAATCCCACCTATATATGCCATTGCTGCGGTTGCTGCTGCGTAGTGATGACTGGTATAAGTCAACATGGACAATATGCTACCCATCCGAGTAATTTTATCCCGGTATTAAATCAAGAACTATGTATTGGCTGCGGTATTTGCGCTGATAGCTGCCTTATTGCTGCCATTACCATGCCGGAGAATACGGAAATTGAATTTCCCGAAATTAATAAAGCTAGCTGCATCGGTTGCGGGGTCTGTGTATCAACCTGTCCCAATGACTCTTTAACCCTGGCCCGCAGGTCTGTCCTGCACGTCCCTCCAACCAATGCCAATGACAAGTTCAGACGAATCGCCTCAGAGAAGGGCAGAATCTAGTGGCAGATTCCAGGGTATCCCAGATTTTGTGTCAAACAGCAAAAGGGGTTTCAGTTTAAGTCTGAAACCCCTCGGCATTTCGGTTATGGCGAATTTTTCTAATCTGATTACTTATTTTAATGAGTTTATCACTACATCTATTTGTCCAGCTAGACTAACATTAAATCCATTTGATTTCATAAACATCCCACCCTATGCTACTTGGAAGTTTCTACTTTATGTGCCTTTTTCAGGGCTTCTAAATCTGCCAAATATTCTTTCGATACCTTTTCTGTGTTGGTTAGCTTTCCGTTTACCGCTTCTACCATTTTCTCATCACTCTTTTGAGCTGCCTGTAGTAACATATTAAACGCTTCATGTTGTTCAGTTACTAACGCTACATATTTACTGTGTACTTTGCGCACTTCTTCGGTGGCAGGAACAATTGCTTTCGTTTTTGTAAGCAGTTCAGTAGAAGCTGGAATAATCACATCTTTTAATCTAGTCGCCAACGTTGGATCGTCAACAAAATTCTTTCCTGTACTAGCTTCATATTGGGTGGTTACTTTGTTTTCCGCCTCAACAATTGTTGGCAATTGTTTATTTATATAATTAATTAAGTCCTCTTGCACTGGATCGGCTTTACCACAACCCGTTAACATTGCCACACACATAACCAATATTGAAATTGTTGTTATAATTTTTTTCATTATAAATAATCCCCTTTACGTCTTTTTTGTTTAAACCATTAAAATGTCACACACTTCATTAAATCCCTCCTAATTTCATCTTCTTGTAAAGTAATAAACTGAATGAAGGGTTCCCGCTCATAGCACCAGCCATTTGTATGGTAGTGTATTTGTCAACATTACCTACAAAGGATTGTCCGGCAATTCTTGCCGCCATTTTCTAAAGTTTAATACAAAAAGAATCACCCGGTACCGCATCTGCATGAAATGTCGTTTTTGCGTTATGAAATGTAATTTGTGGCATTTTACGGTAACGGCTCTGGTACCGCCACTGATGGCCGGGGACAAAAGCGAGACAGGCCCACTGCTTAGCCGTTGCTTGCTCCTGCAGGGGGCCTGTTCTTTTTGGTATATTGTTTACCGATCAATAAGTAGATAAATTGGTGTCAGGCACTAGAAACCCCTAAGCCCCTAAATCCTTTTTCATAGACTCAGCTTTGGTTAAAAATTCATCAAACTTCGCATCAGATTCATCTAACTTAGCAAATGCAGCATCTACTGCCGAATCAGTAGCAGGCTTAGTTAAAACTTCATGTAATTGTGCATAGGCTTCTTTTCTTAATTCGACAGCCTTAATAAAAATGTTATGCAATTCTTTAACTTCAATAGTTTTTGGCGTGTAAGCTTTCATTTTTTCAAGCATTGCATTATTCTTGGCGGGAAGTGTTTCTGATAACGCTTTTGCAAGAATCTTGCCATCCTTAGCTACGCCCGCCTCTGTGTAAATTTTTATAATATCATTATTTAAAGGATGATAAATTGCAATCTGATTCAGATATTCTTTAAAATCGTCTTTTACAGAGGTAGCAACTGGAGTAGTGGCAATCGTTATGCTGTCGATAACAGATTGTTGGTTCTTGGCAAGGGAGCCATCGGTATTAGTGCTTCCATAACCAAGACTTACAATATAATTATTTTTCCCATCAGCAACCATAACTAATACCATGGTAAGAGGATTGCCATTTGGAGTTGTCAAGGTTAACTTGGATACCAAAGATTCTTTGCCGTTGATTTTTTTACCATTTTCAAAGCTTTTAATCACAACATCTTTATACTTACTTTGGTAGGTAGCTAGAACATTTTCCGATTTCCAGGCTGAAAGTGGGGTTTCACCCATTTCTGATACCCCAAAAGATGCAACATCACCTGTTTTCGAATTGAGATAAGTAAGATTTTCCTGGACTTTCATATCGCTGGGAAGCTTAAGGCCAATGCCTTGTTGGGTGGTAACATCAACTAAAGTAACTGATTCAGCCGGTTTGCTGGTTTCGACTGGTGTATCTCCTCCACAGCCAGCCAGGCTAAATATCATTATAAATGCCAGGGTAAGTAAAAATATTTTTTTCATAAAATATTCCTTTCGGGTTATAGGATAATTTCCTATAGTTAGTGTCTATTCTACTGCACTATCCCAAAGAAGTTCTGCAGCTACAAACAGGCCGATATATTCACCCATTTTTTCATCAGAAATAGTAGCATTTCCTGCATTGACTGCATCTATCATCTCTGCCATGGCCATGAAAGCATCAGTATAGGCAGCCATGGCGAAGGCAATATTCTTATGAGCCTCCAGGTAGTCGTTCGGTACCATAGGTGCTATTTCTATCATCGCATCAACAGATACAGTTGATGCCGCATATACATTTGCAAAGGCGTCAATCCACTCTTTCGAACCATCGTAATCTGCAAGCAGCTCATCAGTTGCGGCAATCATTTTTGTGTAATCAGTTACAAGGGGTCCCATAATCTTTTGGTACTGTTCATTTGTCAGCTTGTTATTGGCTGGAACAGATGTAGAAGGTGCAGCATAAGAAATGGAAGTATCTATACCAACTGTACTGCTGGCTGCATCCCAGGTAACGCCGATATCGAAAAGCTGTGCAACATCACGAAGTTTGAAAAAATTGTTGCTGTTGATTGTGTAAGCAGTTAGATTTACTGCGCTTCCGTCCTTATATATTTTAGACGTGCTAAGTGTAGCTGACTTTGCCAAGCCGTCACCCTTATTTAGCTCACCACCTACGACAGTATAAGCTCTACTGGAAACAAGGTTAATTGCATTTTTAGAACCATCCCAAGTAACCTCAAATTGTTTTCCGCTGCCTGATACAACCTTCGCAAGATCACGCAGCTTAAAATAGTTGCTATTTTCAATTGTATATGCATCAAACGAAATTACATTTCCATTCACAATGACCTTTGAGGCAGTAGGTGTTGCAGCTTTAGTAGTTGCTGCAAATGCTGGGGTTACAAAAATACTAACCATTAATGTTATCATTACAAAAAACGAAAATACTTTAGTGCTCATACTCTTGTTTACAAAACTCATATTTATTCCTCCTTAAATTTTCAATAGATTTATTAAGAAATAGCTCCAAGCTCCTCTGTTGCAGTAGTAACTCCTTTCTATTATGTTTTAACAATCGCTCTTATTTATTTATCCATCTCCTTCCCATGGCTTCGGTTTAGGGGAAACCTGCACACGCTGTGGGTCCGATGCTCACTGATATTTTTCCTGAAATCCGAATGCTTGCAGTACCAGCACTCCCGCATGGGGGCCAGGCTGTCGCTTGCTGCACATTCCCAGTGAGAGCAGGTATCGTCTTCCCTCACCACTGGATAGGTATCGTCGGTCTTATCCCTGTCCTTTGGCCGCATATTTCCTTTATCCAACTGCAGCCACTCCTTCCCTGCAAATCCATATACCGTTAATTCTAATATTCAAAAGTTTAATACAAATAGAATCGCCTGGTAATAAATCTGCACGAAATGTCGCTTGTGGGTTATGAAATGTAATTTCCAGTAATTTTTTGTAATTCCTGTGGTATAATGGATGGGATTTGAGGGGATGACTTTGAGGTGACATAATGAAAATCGCTATTTGCGATGACGACAAGGGGGACTTTTACATAAAATTATTTTTTTGACTTCATCCTCAATTTGCGGTAGATTCTTATTCTGTGGGTGCATTTAACTATTATTAAAACCCATTCAAAAAGACCCACTCTTTTCCGTTTTAAAAAAAGCCTGCAAGCATATTTTTTAAGCGGACTGAAGCAATATATCGTCGTCAAAACGCCCAGCAGCCTTTCTAAGTTCTTCCTCAACGAGCTGATCTAGGTTGAAGTAAGGGGCAGAACCGTGTGCTTTTATCAAAAAGGCGGGAGCACGTTAGAAAGTACCAGTACGATTTCTCAAGTTGAAGCTGTTTTATTAATCGATAAACGTTTCATTCCGGATCGCTCCGATATCGAAAACCTTGATTATATAAAGAGCCTTTCTCATGATGGCCTTACAACCACCAGCAATCGATTTATACCTATATCAAGCAAGGTTTTCAAAAAAGTAAAGCAGTTGTATATCAATCATTCCTTTCACGCGGAAGCTTAATGGAGGTTAAAATCATGCTGGATTATATTAGGTCTCTGCTTGCCTTTATTTTTGCAATCAGCGTAATGTATATGCTCTTGGATTGTGAGATCAAGCACCAGAAGAACCGCTATCTATTGGGTTTGTACGTTACTATCCTACTAATCTGTAATGTGCTTGTTTTATATAACTTTGGGTATATATTCTTCATGAAACTATATCCCCTTCTGGTTCACTTTCCGGTATTCTTGGCCTTTGTTTTTGTATCCCGGTTCAAACCCATCAAGGTCTTTTTTGTTCTTTGTACACTTATCGCTTTCTCCACGTCGTTTTCTGTGGTTGGACTGATTATTTCATATTTTTTTGGCTCCAGCAGGGAAGTCGTAAACATTGTTTCCTATATGCTGTTTATACCCACCGGGTTGATCATTTACCAGTATATCCGTCCGTCTTTTCTGTATATGATGCGCAACACCGATAAAGGCTGGTTAGGTTTTTCCATCGTACCCCTTTCATACTCAGTGCTTATTTATTCTATTGGAATGTATAATTTGGATACAGTGAACATTGGACCTTTATTAAAGAACGCTGTGCTGCTATTTATTTTGGCTTTTTCAGCTTATTATATGATTATCCGTTTTTTTAAACAGACCCAAGAACAGCTCACCCTGCAAACTGAACAGGATTTGTTGATAAAGCAAGCTACCGCAGCCCAGCACCAGTTGGCAGCATTGCAAGAATCACAAGAAATGACCATTATTTATCGCCACGATATGCGACACCATCTAAATCTAATCAGTGCCTATCTTGCAGAAAACAACCCGGCAGCAGCCCAAAACTATATTAACGAAGTTGAAAAAACCATTGCCAGTGCTGTGGTTGAAAAATATTGCAGCAACTATACCGTCAATTTAATACTATATTTCTATATTGCGAAGGCCAAGGATGCACTGATTGCAGTTGAAACCCAAATCGATCTCCGGGAGCAAAACCCGGTATCCGATATGGACCTTTGCGTTATCTTTGCAAATGCCCTGGAAAATGCGATGAATGCCTGCCAGCGTATTCCTAACGCCAATGATAGATGCTTAAAAATCTTCTGCCAAACCAAAAGTGATAAGCTCTTCATCCAAATTGCCAATAGCTACACCGGCACGGTCACGTTTGATGACGACATGCCGGTAAGCACGGAAGAAAATCACGGCTTGGGCACGAAAAGCATTGCCGCGGTAGCACATAAATACGACGGTTTATTTTCTTTCACGGCCGAAGATGGGATCTTCAAGACCAATATAATCCTGTAATACCTGTATCAAGGGGACGGTTCTTTTGTTACGCTATTTTAAAAGCAATAGAGCCGTCCCCTTGCGTCTACTTAGATGTATCATTTTTCGTTATGAAATGAACAAATTATTGTTCCTGACTGTAAACCATGCTGATTGAGACTCCTGTGTATCCAAGAAGACCACGCTTGAAAGCAGCATGAAATTACTCACCCAGATAGAAAGCGGCATACCCGGGTTGAGATATTTATATGGGTTGATATTTCTGATATCCCAGGCAGTTGCAAACATATAATAATAAAAGGGGTTTCAGTTCTAAGTCTGAAACCCCTCGGTATTTCGGTTATAGCGGATTTTTCTAGTCTTATTGCTTATTTTAATGAGTTTATCACTACATCTATTTGGGCAGCTAGATCAACATTAAATGATGCTTCAGGGGTAGCGAAAGCGCCAGCATAGATGCCTGCGTCTAATAATTTATAAGCGTAAACAATGACCATCCCGTCTTCCTTGTAGATAACAACCGCGGTAAAACCTTTAACAAATGTTTTCAACGAGTCTTTATTGGCATACTCCTTCAAGAATTCTTCTGCAAATTCATTAAAATTACTTGCGTCGGTACCTTCACCTTTGTCAGTTACGCCGACTTGGACTTGACATGATCCCGGGGCAGATATTTTGACTCCTTCAATTACTTCTTCATCAACTACCCAATCAGCGGGCAGGACCATCTCAAAAGCTTTATCCAGGCTAAAATATTTTTTCATCGAAATAGCAATTGCCCGGGTAGTCGCTTCATAGTCTACTTTGGCACCAAGATTTTCGCTGATGAATCTTAGGGGAACATAGGTGCTTCCATTAATTAATTGAGCCGGCACCTGAACTTCCCTCTGGGTGCCATTAATGACTGCATAGTTCTGTCCGATTGGTACCTCGATGGTTTGGTCGACCAGTACCACTGTTGCCGTACGCGTATCATTATTCCACAGAACCTCACACCCAAAAGCCTCACTGATAAACCTCAGGGGAACCAGGGTTCTTCCCTCAACTACTTGGGCTGGAGCAGACATGGTAACGCTTTGGTCATTAATCTGGGCCTGACTCTCCCCAATCACCAGATTAACACTTCTGTCCCTTACTTCAGCACTGGCGGTGCCTGCAAGGATAAGAACCAATGATAAAGTAATTAAAAATAATAATGATTTCTTCACTAAGAATTACCCCTTTCTAATATTTGATTTCACTACATCCTATCCTGGGCTAAATTGTCATACCCTTCATTAAATCCCTCCTAATTTCATCTTCTTGGGAAAAGACAAACAATATAAAAAGTTCCCGCTACACGGTTTGAGTTCCACAATCCGGACAGAATTTACCCGCTACCATTTTGCGGCAGGTGGGACAGAATTGTGGGGCCCCTGCCGCTTGCTCTGCTCCGACAGCCTGCATAGGTTGGCCACACTCGGGACAAAACTTCATAGGGGTAGTACTGGTATTTCCGCAACCGGTACAGGCAAAGTTAGCGACTGCTGGCCGCAGTACCGGTGCTCCGGCTCCGCTCATGGCGCCAGCCATCTGCTGTGCCATCTGGGCTCCTATAGCCATTTGCGCTCCCATGGTTGCTAGGTTATTCCCGCCCCCAGGGGAGTCAAAGCTGTCCGCCATTTGAACGGTAGTGTATTTACCAACATTACCTACAAAGGATTGTCCGGCAATTCTTGCCGCCATTTCCTGTACTTCAGCCGGGTAGTTGATGCTATGGATATTTACATCAACCGCACCCAATCCAAAATCCAACAGCTCTTTATCCAATTCATCATTAATTGCTTTACCCAATTTACGGCTATTCTGCTGCAGGCTAACGAGAGCGTTTATACCAATGCTCTGCTGTCCACCTAAAATAGCTTCTGCAACCACCGGGTTCAACTCGCCCATAATACGCTCGGCAATGTCCTCCAGGGAATAGGAATCCTTTATACCTGCAACCTTCTCGATGAACTTTTGATAATCACGAAATTCCACAATCAGGTTTCCGTTACAACCTACGGGGATTCCCGTCGGTACCTCCGGGGTTGGAATCATAATGCGCTGACGGGTCCCCCATGACAAAAGAAGTTCCTTGCTGTTCACAAAATAGACCTCCGCCCGCATTCCGGTATCACCTCTGAGGGCAAACACCCCTTTGAGCGTTGATAGAAATGGAACAATCTCGGAGGCAATATCATAACTGCCCGCTTTTTCAAACACACCCTCGACTTGACCGTTGGCATAGAAAATTGCCTTTTGTCCCATACGAATAATCAGCTTCGCATTTTTTTTAATTTCTTTGGCAGGCCACTTGAAGAATAACATATCATCCCTGAATTCTTCCCATTCAACCGTATCCTTGCCTTGCCCAAACCATGCCATATAATCTCTACCCCCTATATAATGGATACCAAGGTAACAAATATTATAATCACCGCCATAATGAAGGTCACGATTTTCGGAATGCTGTAGGGCCGCTGCCCGTCGATCACTCCTGTTTCGCCGTTGACGAAGTATTGGTAGGTTTTACCTTTATAGCCATAAGCCGAACCCCATACCGGCAGCAACAGATGCTTATAAGTTACATTGGAGTGTATGGTGTCCAGACTGCTCACCCGGGCGGTATTATATCTCCTGCGTATATCTTGATCGGCCAGAGATCGAAGCTCACCCTCCATGATCTGTTTTGCCGATTCAAAGGCTTGGTCCGCCTTAATTGTATAGAGCTCCGCATGAAAGCCGGACAAATACGATGGGGCATAAGGCCTAGTATTCTCAACCGTATTAAAGGGCAGTATCCCATTAATATCTTGTTTCTTTTCTGATGCGCACACCTGCAGATCGTCAAAGCTAGAACTCACCACACCTGACACCGGTGTCCAGTCGGTTACCGTTCTATTTTTTCCGTCCTGGTCCTTTTCCGTGCGATAATTGCCGCCCTGCCCCCGGTAATTTGCAATGGCGGTGGCATCAAACGTCCAGTAGGGTATATACATTCCCTTTAGCGAACCCTCGACGCACTTCTTCTTAAAGTCATTGGGCGCAAACCATCTTGATTTTACCCACTCTTTAAATTCTTGTCCGGCTTCAACTTTATCAATCTTGAACGGCACAATCCCCTCCGGTGGAATTCCCCCCTTTTGTTTTACAGTGGCCACCTGAGTTGAGGAACACATTGGGCAGGTGGTTGCTATCTGTTGCTCATCAAAGGTAATTTCGCACCCGCAGTTTTGGCAATGCACCACTGCCACACCCGCAAACGCTACCGATTCTTTCTCCCGCTCGGAGTACTGGCTAAAGTCATATTCTGAAACCGTTGCCGCCAGATTCTCTATCAGGCTTTCCGCTTTACAAGATGAACACCGGAATTTCTCTTTACCGATGTCATACTTTATAACCCCGCCGCAATTGGCGCAGACAAAAGTTTGGGTATCAACCGCGACCTTTACCGGAACCTCACTAATTTCGGTCTGTTTATCCATGTTACTCCTCATTTCATGTGCATAATATTCCTGGAAATATGCGGGTAGAACCCATTTAAACTACCATAATTTGCATCTCGAAGAGGCTTATTCCATACCCGCAGTAATTATAACCCAAAAAACTCCTGCAAAATGCACCTTTGTATGAGATGTAGTTTGTGCGTCCTGAAATGAAAGTTCTCGTCTTTGAGGTGCACTGCTTGGTAACTGATATTACTTTCAGATTTATTTATCCTTCTCCTTCCCCCCGATTCGGTTTAACGGACACCTGCATACGCTGTGGGTCCGATGCTGGCTAATCTCTTTGCGAAAATCTGCATATTTGCAGTACCAGCACTCCCGCATGGGGACCAGGCTGTCACCTGCTGCACATGCCCAATGAGAGCAGGTATCGTCCTCTCTCACTATTCTATAGGTATCGTCGGTCCCATCCCGGTCCTTTGGCCGCATATTTCCTTTATCCAACTGCAGCCACTCCTTCCCTTCAAGTCCATATTCCGTTAACTCTAATAGTTAAATTTTATAACAAATGAAACCGCCCGGTGATATATCTGCATGAAATGTCGTCCTGGGGTTATGAAATGTAAATTTCCATTATTTATTCGTAATTGCTCTGGTATAATAGATAGGATTTGAGGGATGACTTTGAGGTGACATAATGAAAATCGCTATTTGCGATGACGACAAGCCGGAACTGTTACGCATCAGTCGGCTGGCACATGAATATTTGAGCTCCGGCTTTACCGAAAGCCTACCGGAAATCCACAGCTTTGAAAGCAGTCTGAAGTTGCTCGAACAGCTGGAAAGCGGCATACATTTTGATCTTTTTCTTTTGGATGTCATAATGCCTAACCTAAACGGCATCCAGCTGGCCAACGAGATAAGAAAAATGGATGAGGTAGCCAAAATTATATTTTTGACTTCAAGCTCGGAATTTGCGGTAGAGTCTTATTCAGTGGGCGCTTTTAATTATCTTATAAAGCCTATTCAAAGACCCCAACTCTTCTCTGTTTTAGAAAAAGCCGGCAACGATATTATAAGTGACCTGAAACAATTTATCGTGGTTAAAACCCCCAGCACCTTGTCCAAGGTATTCCTCCACGAGCTGATCTATGTTGAGGTGATTGGCAGAACCGTATGTTTTCATCAAAAAGGCGGGGCTAGGGTGGAAAGCATCATTACGATTTCTCAAGTTAAAGCTGCTTTATTAATAGATAAACGTTTTATCCAGCCTCATCGCTCCTATATCGTCAACTTAGACTATGTCCAAAAACTATCCCCGGATGGCTTTACAACGAAAGACGGCCAGTTTATTCCCATATCAAGAAATGTTTTCAAAGAAGTAAAACAGGCCTATATCAATCATTGCTTTCGGTCGGAAGGTTAATAGGATGGCAAAAAAAATATCCTGTATAAATCTGGTGCAAAGGGTGCTCCTGAAGGTAACGCTAAATAAGTAAAAAAGCCGATTGCAACAACCATCGGCTTTTTTACTTAACGGGGGTAAATTACCCTTTAGCGTTGAGATATATACTGGGATTGATATCTCTGATATCGCAGGCGGTTTCAAACAAGCTTATATTTACTTGATTTCTAAAATAGGTTGACATTTGATGATTTAAGTCTTGCTTCAGTCTATCCAAATCAGGATCTGCATAGCCATCCACCAATTCCCACCAGCGTGCAATTAACGATACAACCTTATCCTGCTCCGTATCGGTTAAATCCAACCAGCTTTGAGTCCTAAATCTTAAAACATAACTGATTTCTTCGTTGGTGATCGGTATCGTTTCGCCTATGCCTTCGCCAATTTGATTATTTATATAAGCAGGAGAGAAAAGATATACATCACCATTGTCAACATTATAGTCAACCTTATAACCAATAGCCTCGGAAATAAATCTTAACGGAACCAAGGTCCGGCCATTAATAATTACGGGAGGAGAGTCCAGCTCATACTCGATCCCAACTCGGTCATTAAGCATGGCATCAAATTTGGAATAGTTGGCTGTCTTATTTCCGATTTGCATTTCAATAATAAGCCCATTGCTGGCAGGGTCGTAAATTTCAACCTGTTGTTGATCAGCTATCCATTCAACCCGGCAGCCAACCATTTCAGCAATCGCCCTAACTGGAACCATGGTTCTTTGGTTAATAATCTGTGGTGCAACTTCGGTCTTTACTTCCTCCAAGTCAACCAAAATCTGGGCGGCCAAGCTTGGGCTGGCGAAACAAAAAGTCAGAACCCATACCAGAGTTACCATAAGTATTGCTTTCTTGCTCATATTCCTACCTCCTCCAATTATTTTTTATTACTTCCCAGGACCAACCTGGTCAAGTGGATGCTTTTATTGATCGGTATGGTTATTTGCATACTCGCTAATTCTATTCGTCTAAGTTTAGTACAAAAAGAATCCTGTGGTTACTCATTTGCATGAAATGTCGTTTTTACGTCATGAAGTGTATTATAGGTGCTTTTAAGGCTCTGCTATAATTTATATTGCATACAGGCTAATCTTCGGATGTTTCCCCAGAAGTACGGTATTAATTAGTTTGCAAAATGAAAGTTAAAAGGAGGAAAAAATGAAAAAAAGTATTTCGATTATGGTTTTAGTGTTATCCCTTTTTTTCGCCGGTAGCTGCGCGTATGCTGCTGAGGGTGGCGTATATCTGGAAGAAGCGCAAGCGCTTAAGCAGATGGGTTTATTTAGGGGCTCCGACCAGGGCTTTGAGCTGGAAAGAGCACCCTCCCGAGTTGAGGCGGCAGTTATGCTGATCAGAATTCTCGGCCAGGAAGAAATTGCGCTGTCAGCTCATTATTCCCACCCATTCAATGATGTACCCGCCTGGGCCAATGATTATATCGGTTATATGTATGAAAGTAATTTATCCAAGGGTATTTCCGCCACCGAATTTGGCTCCGCCCAGCTAACCTCTGCTAATCAATATGCTACCTATATTCTGCGAGCATTAGGTTACAGCGATCAGGAAGGCGATTTCATATGGAGCGAAGCCCTAAATAAATCCCTGTCCATAGGCTTTCTTACCGAAACTGATCTAGCTAATCTAAATCAAGCCAATAAATTATTTGTGAGAGATGATATGGTGCACCTATCCTATACCGCTCTGGCCAATAAATTAAAAGGCCAGACGATTACCCTACAGGATAAGCTGGCTCAGGAAGGGGTGTTTGATAAAGCCGCCTATACCATCATGATGTATTTAAATGGATCTGATTTAGAGAGTCTAAATGGTATGGCAACCTCCGATTTGAATGAAATTCTGGGCGCGGATTTCTCCCATCAGGATATAAATATGATTATTCAAACTGGCGGCACTGCCCAGTGGCAGAATAATGTAATTCCAGCCCACCAGCTCGCTCGCTGGGCAGTAACTGACAATGGCTTGGAGCTATTGCAGGAATTACCTCTGGCCAGCATTGGTGATAGTAAAACCTTAACTGATTTTATCGACTTTGCCATTAATAATTACCCCGCTCAAAAGTATGGGCTGATTTTCTGGAACCATGGAGGAGGATCAGTATCTGGCTATGGAGTAGATGAACTATTTAATTATGATGGCTTAAGCTTAAAGGAACTAGATATTGCGTTTGAAAACTCGCGGCTAAATACTAACCAGCTGGAATTTTTGGGATTCGATGCCTGCTTAATGGGGAATTTGGAAACCGCCAATATCGCCAAAGATTACGCCAGCTACCTGATAGCCTCGGAGGAACTTGAGCCGGGCTATGGTTGGGATTATGATTATTTTCTTACCCGGCTGGGCCGTAATCCTGGCATGGATGGTAAAGAACTAGGGGCAAACATTGTGGATGGCTTCATCTCTTTTTATCAAAACAATGGCATGGCCGATGAAGCAACTACCCTTTCGGTTATCGATTTAAAAAAGGTACCGGCAGTAGTAAATGCTCTGGAAAGCTTTATTGATGTGGTTGATATCTCGGCAGCAAATTTCGCCACCTTATCTAAACCAAGGTCGAAGACCAAGGAATTTGGTATGCCCTCGGCCCATGGTGGCTGTACCGATATGGTTGACATGGTGGACTTAGCGAAACAATTCCAAAGTGTTATTCCGGCACCGTCAGCTAATTTGGTTAAGGCTATAAACGAGGCCGTCATATACAACCGCATGGGAGATTATGTTGACAAAGCCGGCGGGCTTTCTATGTACTTCCCCTACTCAGCCAAGGATGAAGTGGGGGATCGTATTCCAGTTTATCAAACAACCGGATTTTCTCCTAAATATATTGATTATGTAACCGAATATGCTAATCTGCTAACCGGCACTAGCTTAATATCTTTTGATTTGTCTTCTGATATGCCGGAACAATCGGACGAGAGCTTTAGCATATCATTGTCTCAGGAAGAGCTGGATAACATTGGTCAAATCAATTTTACTGCCTGGGTTAAGGATGATGAGAACTTCTATACCCAGATTTTACAGGACAGCTATGTGGAAATCGATGAATATGGCACGATAGTAACCGAGTTTAACGGTCAGATCACCACCATTAATGGAGAATGGGCTTGTCTTTATGAACTTGATCGCGGTGAAGATTATGTCCGCTATGGGGTGCCCGCCTATTTGAATGACGCAGAAGTAAATATCGTACTGCTCTATGATAATGAAAATCCAAACGGCCTGATCGTCGGTGCTATGCCGGTCTATGATGAAATAACCGGAATGGCTCCCAAGAGCATGATTGATTTCCAGACCGGGGACCGCATTACGATGCTTTATTACACCAGTAAATTCGTGGATGTGAATGATGACACTGAAGCCACTGAGGAAGACTTTTATTGGTATGAAGGAAACACCTTTACCCTAGGTGAAGAACTAACCTTGGAAACCTGGGAGGTTGAGGATGGAACCTATCTATACGGGTTTACAGTTGTAGATTTGCAGGGCAATGAATATTATACCGATTTTATTGAGGTAGCTTACGAATAACACAGGTTCAACCAAGTTGTTCTCAGCACTTATTTAGTATCTATTGTCTTTCCCGGCTATACCTACCTATCGCGGTTACCGGCCTATACCATTTACACAAAAATACTCCAAGGGGTTTCAGCTCTAAGTCTGAAACCCCTTGGTCGTGGAGAAGCAGAAACGATCGTTAAATAACGATAAGGCAGATTAGATACTGGTATACAGAGTAATGCCCTTTATGAAATCCGGCGTTAA
Organism: uncultured Syntrophomonas sp.; assembly: GCA_964647245.1. Lineage (GTDB taxonomy): Bacteria > Bacillota > Syntrophomonadia > Syntrophomonadales > Syntrophomonadaceae > PHAA01. The sequence continues at coordinate 17,901 of CAZYJA010000019.1, forward strand.
TAATGAAGGCATTTTTTCTGTCGTATTCGCCACCCATACACAATACCAATAAATAGCGAGAAAAGAATTAGTCCCCAGGCAGGGTGAAATATGATAAACACCGCCAATATCAGCGGGCTCAGCAATGTTCTTACCACTAGCTTCAGGAACTCACTATCAGCGATAAAACGGGCTAAGGGCGGTGAGTTGTGATAATAGAAATTTACAAATGATCGACCCCATGAATTGGTGAGCAAGAACTGATCTCGGAACTGGCGCAGAAGTACTACCGGTTGTTGGTAGATTGAGCCGTATGCGGCAGTCGCGATAAAGCATTCGTCTATTGCTATTGCCTCAGCAATAATTATATCTAGTTGTTTGGATATATAATTACCGTCACTGTCGAGCAAGCCAATGGTAACGGTAAATGTTCCGGCCTCACTTGGCACACCATAGATCACCCCTGTTGCCTCATTAATACTTAAGCCCGGTGGAAGATTAACTGCATTCCAGGTCCCATCATCATCCCAGGGGATCATTCCACCTTGGGATTCCAATGTATGACAATAGCCGGTGTTTACCGTCCCTTGGGGCAAGCTGGGAGAATCAATATTTAACGGTTCAAGTATGTAGAAAAACAAACTATGCGAGACCGTCTTTAGATCTCCTGGTAAATGTACCGTTACTCTTATTCTAAATTCCCCTGCATCTGCTGTTGTCCCACTGATAAAGCCCGTGGTTTCATTGATGCTATACCCATTGGGCAAACCCTCTGCACTCCAAACAAAGGAGGTATCATCATAGGCATTACCCGCTTCAAACTGGGCCCCCGGATATTCCTGGCCAATGAACCCGTTAGGTATTGACTGCGTGATAATATGGGCAAAGTCAGGATAACAATCCAGGGTATACTGTTTTTCATCATACTTACCTGCAGCATCGGTGGCTTTAATTATTAAAGAGCATGGCTGAGGTTGAACCCCAATTCTGATTACCCCCTGCAGTACCCCCGTGACAGGATCAAAAGCCAACCCATCGGGCAAGCTGGTTGATTCACTGGAATTCTGCCAATAGGCGGTATAGCTCCAGGTATAGGGCTCCTGTCCTCCTGCAGCGGTCATAGCGGCTGTATAAGCTTGATTAGCTTCTCCATAATAAACTGGCGGCAGTTCTGTGGTAGTGATATTTACCTGGCGAACTGTTAACGTAAGGTTAACTGGAGTTGTTATTCCCATACTATCTTGTACAATTATAGAAACCGGATAGGTTCCTGCGCTGAGCGTAGTTCCGCTAATGTCCCCGGTAGAATCATTTAGAATTAACCCTTCCGGAAGCCCCAACCCACTCCATGAATACATGGGTTTGCCGCCATCTGCTTTCAGTATAATACTATAGGGCGATGATACGTAAGCTATAGGAAGTTCTGTTGTCATAATTCTCAGCGGTTTATAAGCATTGAGCCTTAAAGATACGGTCTTTTGGGCAACTGAGCTCGCACTGTCAGTGACGGTAACATTAATAGAAAACTCACCGGTTTCAATCGGTATCCCGCTAATTGCCCCAGTGG
>CAZYJA010000020.1:0-9133 GCA_964647245.1 uncultured Syntrophomonas sp.
CTGGCAAAGGGAGCAAGATAGTAGATAAAAAGAATAATGACCAGCCGAAGACGATCAGAGACAAGGACATGCAGTGGAAGATATGGCACGGAGAGTGTTAGGGTCAAGTTCGGAACTAGCCCAAGAGGGAGGGGCATACCCCGGTAAGATAAAGGGACAAAGATTTAAAATACCAGATATTTTAAAAGCATACAAAGAATTGAAAAACAATAGGGAGCTCATTAAGATTAGAACCTGAGTTGAATTCCCCTGAATTCATATATAATAGATCTTGATAGGAGGCTGGAATATTGGTAATGCATAACGATTTAACCTTTTTTACAAACGAGCCGGGAAGAACCCTTTTAGATAGATTTAGAATAAGTCTAGAAAATAACACGCAGTTTTTTGATGTGCTGGTTGGTTATTTCCGAACCAGCGGATTCTATAAACTATATGAATCTCTGGAAGATGTAGACAAGATACGCATTTTAGTAGGTATTAGCACCGACAACAAGATTATTGAACTAATAGATTCGGCGCACATAGAACAATTGGAATTGCAGTTTTCTTCAAAAGAGATCAAGGATCAGTTCCAAACCTTAATCAACCAGGAATATGATACCTCGGATGATAGCTATGATGTTGAACAAGGCTCCCGTAAGTTTATCGAATTCATCAATAATGGTAAACTGGAAGTTCGTGCTTATCCTAATGGGAAAATACATGCCAAGGTATATATTATTCGCAAACGTGGCCTTGAAGATTTCGGGAAGGTTATTACCGGATCCAGTAATTTTACTGAAGCAGGGCTGAAGGATAACCTGGAGTTTAATGTTGAACTGAAAGATGCACGGGATGTGAAGTATGCCCTAGAAAAGTTCGAAGAACTATGGGCGCAGAGCATTGAAATCACTAAAGAATACGTTGAAAATGTCAGCAACACTTGGGTGAGAGATGATATAAGCCCATATGAACTATACCTCAAGTTTCTATATGAATATTTCAAGGAAGAGATTAACCACGATAAAAGCATGATTAAAACCCGATATCTCCCACCCGGTTTCAAAAAACTCCAATACCAGGAGGAAGCTGTAATCGACGCCAAGAAAAAACTGGAGGCTTATGGTGGGGTTTTCCTAGCTGACGTAGTTGGTCTGGGCAAAACCTATATTTCAGCCATGCTGGCGCAGCAGTTGGAAGGACGCAAACTTGTCATTTGTCCGCCGGTCTTAGTTGAATATTGGGATGAGACCTTTAAGGAATTTAATCAGGTAGCCACTGTTGTATCGATAGGTAAATTGGATCAAATTATCGATAAAGACTATACCCGCTACGACTACGTATTTATTGACGAGGCACACCGTTTTCGTAATGAAACAACCCAGAGTTATGAAATGATACATCAGATTTGCGCTGGGAAAAAAGTAATTCTAATATCAGCAACCCCGCTCAATAATTACCCTAAAGACATAGCCAGTCAGGTATACCTTTTTCAAAAGCGCAATGATAGCACACTTGCAGTGAAACACCTGGATTCCTTTTTTTCCAAAATCAATAGCCGGCTTAAAAAACACGAAAAAGGCAGTTCAGCCTATAATCAAGAAGTTAAGAGCGTTTCGAAGGAAATCCGTGAGCGTGTGTTACAGGATGTAATGGTACGCAGAACCAGAAAAGATATCTTAGACAATTATACGGCTGATCTTACGGCACAGAATATAAAATTTCCCGAATTAGATACTCCACGGAAACTGGTCTACCAAATGGATAAGAAAACGGAGACTGTTTTTAATGAGATTTTAACGGGAATACGCAGCCTCACCTATGCCCGCTATAAATCCCTCTTATATCTAAAAAAACCTTCCAGTGTACAGTCTAGCTTGCTGGTTGGACAAATGAACATGGGCAGCTTTATGAAGTCGATCTTAGTAAAACGCCTTGAAAGTAGTTTTTATGCTTTTAATAAGACATTGGGCCGTTTTGTAGAATCACATGAGCGCTTTATCCGCATGGTTGATGAAGGCACGGTGTGGATATCAAAAAATCAGAATCTTTATGACTATTTGGACAGTGGGGATGATGAAGCACTTTTAGATCTTTTGGACCAGGAAAAAGCACATAAATTTAATAGTTCGGATTTCAAAGATGAATTTTTAAGTGACTTAGTCCGTGATTATGAAACGTTGCGGGATATACAAAAGCGCATGTCTCAAATTAAAAAAGATCCCAAATTGGATAAATTCCTGGATGCGATTCAAAACGATCCGGCACTCAAAGACAATCAGATTATAATTTTCACAGAGGCTGCCGACACTGCGACCTATCTTGCCAAAAAAATGGAGACCATCTATGGTGATATAGTTCTACAGTATAGTTCGGCCTCCAGTAAAGGAATGAAGAAGAGAATTCTGGAGAACTTTGATCCGGGACAGAAGAAAAACAAAAACGATGTACGCATTCTGATTACTACGGATGTGTTGGCTGAAGGTGTTAACCTTCATCGCTGCAATGTGGTCATCAATTATGATTTACCTTGGAATCCCACCCGGGTGATGCAAAGAATCGGTCGTATCAATAGAATTGGCAGTCCTCATGATAAAATTTATGTTTATAACTTCTTCCCTTCGAGCCAGGGGGAAAATGCCATTAACCTGGAGGCTAATATTATATCGAAAATTCATGCTTTCCATGAGACCCTGGGAGATGATATGAAATACCTGAGCGACAGCGAAGAGATTACTTCTTATGGACTCTACCAGGCATTGAACGATAAAGAAACACTGGAAGGAACGGAAGAGGAATTTCGTTCGCCGTTACATTATCTATCCATCATCCGCAAGATTCGTGATGAGGATCCGGATCTATTTGAGAAAATTAAGAAGCTTCCCAAAAAATCACGGACAGGAAGAAATACAACTTTACTCAAGGATCAAGCCACGTTGAGCTTTTTTAAGAAGGGCTTGTTACGCAAATTCTATCTCTCTAACGAAAAGGGTACTGAGGAGATGAGCTTCTTCCAGGCGGCCGATTTATTTGAGGCAGATCTATCAGTTATTGCTCAGAAGATTAATCGGCAGTTCTATGAACAACTGAACCTGAACAAAAAGTGCTTTTTTCTGGGTATGATTCAGGTGGAGGAAGAAAGGCCGGAACTGAGTGGTAAAAGTGCCAGCCTAGTAAAATATCTAAAAGCTTTATATACCGAGAAATGTTACTCGGATTTCGAAATTGATTACTTGCGTTCAATAGAAACGGCGGTTCGACAGGGAACTGTAGCAAAAACTTTAGTGAATCAGTTGTTGAAAAATATCACCGAGAAGAGCCCAGTGGACATATTGAATATTTTACAGGAACAATTACCGGATGTTTACCTGCAGGACAAGCAAACAGACAACAAAAAAGATGCTCCAGCAGAAATCATTTTATCCGAGTATTTAATAGGGGGCTAAGAAATGGATGAGGCCAAAAGAAAGCTACTGGAAACCACTTTGCAGAGCCGCTTTGATCTGCAAAGATTTATCCGGCTGACCAGGGAATTACTCAAAAGTCCTAAAATAAATAGCAATCCGACCTTTACAGAAGCGGTTATGGGACAATTCCGAGGAAGCGTGCAGGCATATACGGAATTTGGAAGATATACCGATAGCGAAGATAAAGAACTGCTTTTATTGGCAGTTAGATTAAGAAGAGATGATTCTGTAGCACGCAGTCGGGCCATGCAGCGCAATTTTGTTAAAGAGCGGTTGCAGAAGAAAAATGCTGATGCCGCTCTAGTAGCTTTTTTCGAGCCAAGTTCTCAAGACTGGCGAATCTCATTTGTAAAAATAGATTACAACTTTGTAGGTAATGCACTGGAGGAAAAAATTACCCCAGCTCGTCGTTATTCCTTCCTAGTAGGAGAGAATGAAAAGAGCCACACGGCTATGCGCCAGCTGGCTTTAATAATCGAGAATGATAGCCATAGCCCCACCCTGACAGAAATCGAAGAGATTTTTAATATTGAGAAGGTAACCGATGAGTTCTTCAAGGTCTACAAGGAAAAATATCTGGATTTAAAAGAATGCCTGGAAGCACAAGCAGAATTCATTAGTATGGCCCAAAAGCTAAACTTCACGGGTGAGGAATTTGCCAAGAAACTAATGGGGCAGTTAAGCTTTCTGTATTTCCTGCAACGTAAAGGTTGGCTGGGGGTTACTGCCAATCCTAAGTCAATTCCAGCTGCAGCGGCCGAACAGCTGCTGACCAACAAGCCGTCTAACTTGAGAGATCTATTCAAAAAAGTCTATACCTTAAAAAAGGACAGATACGAACGCAGCACCACAGCTTTTAAAGACTTGAGTGACCAGCAAATCATGACGCTCAATTTCATATTTGTTAATACTCCTTATGAAGGGAAATGGGGCACCGGGGAAAAGAACTTTATACGTAAAATATTCAACAATGCTGATAAAAACGAGCTAGTATTCTATAAGGATTACCTGGAACCACTTTTTTATAATGCGTTGAATGAGAAGCGCGGTGATAATACCTATTATCGGCCTTTTAATTGCATGATACCCTTTCTGAATGGCGGTCTTTTTCAGACCATAGTGGATGGCTACGATATGTCAAAAGCCAGGTTTATAATACCCAACAGCCTCTTCTCCAATAGCAATATAACCAAAGATGGCGATAAAGGTGATGGTATTCTGGATATATTTGATCGCTATGCCTTTACCGTAAAAGAAGATGAGCCTCTTGAGAAAGAAGTGGCAGTTGACCCGGAAATGTTAGGGAAGGTTTTTGAAAACCTCCTAGAGGTAAAGGATCGCAAATCCAAGGGGGCATATTATACGCCACGTGAAATCGTGCATTATATGTGCCAGGAAAGCTTAATAAACTATTTGGTGACGGATACCGGTATAAGCTACGAAGATATTAACAAACTAATCTGTTATGGAGACATGATTGCTGATGTAGACAATAGTGTCGATGTCGGCAAAGTCATAGCAGGTAAATACAAAGAATATCTCATGCCGGAGAGCATACGCAAGAATGCGAAAAAGGTAGATGATGCTCTGGATGACATCCGCATCGCTGATCCAGCTGTAGGTAGTGGGGCATTCCCTCTAGGTATGATTAATGAAATTGTTCGTGCCAGGATGAATTTAACCCGTTACTTAATTCCGGAGGAGTATACCTTCCTCCGGGACTATGCCATACCTGACAAACGTAAGCCTTATAACCTGAAGTTGAGAACCATCCAGCATTCCATTCATGCTGTGGATATAGAGAGAAGTGCTGTTGAAATAACCAAACTGCGACTCTGGCTTTCTCTGGTAGTGGATGAGGAGAGTTTCAGTGAAATCCGTCCACTGCCTAACTTAGAATATAACATCATGTGTGGCAACAGTTTGCTGGAGGAATTTGAAGGAATTAAACTCTTCAATGAGGCTCTACTGGATCACCATTCTGAGATAGCCGCTGTAAGCGAATCTAATGTTAAACAACTGGACATCTTTACCTCGCAATCACAGAACATTTTGGATGGAATATATGGTTTGCAAGAGAAATTCTTCGCCACTAGCGACTCCAAAGAGAAAATTGAGCTAAAGAAACGGATCGATAAACAGGAATGGGACTTGATTGAGAAAAGTCTAATTGAGAACGGCAAGGCAAATGAATTATCTCGAATTTTGGAAATGAAACGTCTCAATTCTAAACCGTATTTTCTTTGGAAGCTGAATTTTGCAAAAGTTTTTCATGATAAGGGCGGGTTTGATGTTGTAATAGGGAATCCACCGTATGTTAAAGAATATACGAATTCAACTATCTTTCAACCATTAAAAGGGAGTCCATATTATCAAGGGAAAATGGATTTTTGGTATTTGTTTGCCTGTGTAGGGATTGATTTACTTAATTCAAACGGAATTGAAGCATATATAGCCCCTAATAATTGGATTACAAATGCCGGAGCATCTATATTAAGAAACAAAGTTTTAAAGGAAACTGCAATTCAGAATTTTATCGACTTTGGAAATTATAAGGTATTTGATACGGCTGCTATACAAACGATGGTATATATCATTAGAAAAAAGATAAAAGTAGCAGATTCATATAATTTGTCGTATTCTAAATTGTTTGAAGAGAAATTTCCGCGAAGTTTTTTAAATGTTTTTCTATATAATGATAAGTCGTGTAACAGTTTTGAAAAACGCCTTATAGAATTTTGTCCATCTGATTACTTCAACAAATATATAAATTTTAGCAATGACATTTCGACCTCAGTGTTAAATAGTATAAAAGCAGCGAAAAGTGCATTTTTAAATAAAAATGAAATTGCCCAAGGAATTGTTGCTCCACAGGAAAATTTAAATAAAGCAAATCAAATACGGTTGGGGACAGATTTTTCTTTAGGAGAAGGAATTTTTGTTTTAACTAATAGTGAAGTTGATAAATTAAACATTCCTGAACATGAAAAAGTTTTAATAAAACCATTTTATACAACCGAACAATTTCAGCGGTATAAATCCAATCCAATCAATGAATATAAAATAATATATACTAAATCGGATATTAGTAGTTATATCCATAATTATCCTGTAATCAAGCGACATCTAGACCGGTTCTCCTCTATTATTACATCGGATAATAAACCATATGGATTGCACAGAGCAAGAGACGAACGTTTTTTCATTGGCGAAAAAATAGTTTCGGTTAGAAAATGCTTAAAGCCTAGATTTTCATATGTAAACTTTGATGCATATGTTTCTCAGACATTTAATGTTATAAAAAGTACGCAATTTAAAGCAAAATATCTTGTAGGGATTCTAAATAGTAAATTAATAGAGTTTTGGTTGCTTAATATGGGGAAAATGCAAGGCAATAATTTTCAAATAGACAAAGAACCGCTAATCAATATTCCCATTGCAATTCCTAAAAAAGAAATGGAGCAGAAAATTATTAACATTGTTGAAAATATTATGATTTCAGAAAACGCTAATACTACCAACCTTGAAAAACAAATTGATCAAATGGTGTACGAGCTTTATGGTCTGACGGATAACGAGGTAAAGGTTGTAGAGGAGGCATTAAAAGTTAATTAATGAGGAGCGATTATATGAGAGATAATGTATCTGATTTAAAAAGAGCCCTATTGAATTCTCAGTGGCCTAAATGTATAGAATTAGCAAATGAATTACTTGGTATTGGAACTGCTGAAGCAAAAGAAGCATTGATCGAAGGATTAAAGGCTAAAAGGCATCATGTTAGAACTGCTTCCATAAAAGCCCTTGTTGGATTCAACGATGAAAGCGTAGCAGTGTTATTAGGAAAATACCTATCGGATTCAGCTTATGAAACTAGAATTGAGGCGAAAAAGGCTATTAAGACCCTTACTGGAAGAGATGTTGAAACCTCAAAAGGTGAATAGGTGGAAAAGTTAGCCAATCAACTTATATGGAAGATAACTTTGATGAATGATTTAGACAAAGATTATTAAAGGGGTTAATTTATGGCAGACATTCAATTTAGAATCACTAAACCCCTGGGGACTCTCTCTGAGGGCTCCAAAGGCTGGCAGAAGGAGATTAATCTGGTTAGCTGGAATAACCGTAAGCCTAAGTTAGATATCCGCGACTGGGGGCCTGATCATGAGAAGATGGGTAAGGGGATTACCTTGAGTAACGAAGAATTGAAGAAATTGAAAGAGCTTCTCGATGGCATGGATCTGGAGGCCATGGAGACTGAATAAATCTTAATATCTTATTAGCTCTCGATCAGAGGATAAGATACTTATTATTAGTCTTCGGGCGATATGGAGGATTATCCCCAAAGGAGGATATAAATGCTCGATAATAAATGGCGGAATGGGCTAGTCAAAATAATATTACCCTCGTTACCCCCGGAAGTGCTTGCTCATTCAGGCCTTAAGCCCTGGCCTTTGATACTTGATTCAAGAGTAGGGGAGGAGATTGTCCTCCTGATCATGGAGCCTGAAGAGCTGATTAGAGAATTTAAGGGTTTAGATATTGCTCGGTTTTTTACAAAATATGGTATGGTGAATACGAGTTATGGCCCAGTTTACTGGATCCTTTTTTACTTTCGAAATCCTACCACTGGTCAGACAACGACCTATGAATATGTTGTAAATCCTAAAGACGAAGATCATCTGTCCATAGTAAGGCACCTGGCATCACAAAAATATTGGCATATTGTATTTGCGGATCAGCTAGGCGCAGTAGTTAACTTCATGGAGTTTAAGAATAGCTATGGCCTTTCAGATGCTTTAACGAAAGTTGAAGAAGTATGTAAAAAGATGAAATTGACCGACTTCCTGGCTGCGAAGGCTGAATATGAACGTACATATTCTATTGAGGAATTACTAAATGCTTAGATGATAATAAACGCCCTAGATTTGAAAGACACCAGGTTGGACCAAGTTCAATGGCACAAAGTGTTGGCCTAGTTTCCGGTATATTCAGGGAGGTGGATCCAATCGACTATAGAGATGAGATAATTTCCAGTGTGGCTGAAACCGCTTGTAATAAACTTACGAAAAAGGTTATACGGGAGCTACTATATATTATCAGCGGCAGATAATTGGACCAATAAACGTATAGAAGATTACCTTGCGAAAGGCTATGAAGATTAGCGCGGAAGGTGCTTTTTACAAAGCTAACTTTCGGAAACACTGCTGATGAGGTTTACGTCTGTGTTTGGGGGGATATAGACCAAACGCTGAGCAAATGTAGGTGATTATTATGCTAACTGCGTTATTGAACGGTCAAAGGATTATAGCTACCGATCCTAACTGGGCTGACAGGAAGGAAGAGTACCGTACGCGATGTGATAAGGAGGCTCTGTGTCCGTTTTGTAAGGAGAAAATAATTTGTAAGTTCGGTCCGATCAAACAGCACCATTTTGCCCACCGTCACAATACGAATTGCCCGGGTAATCATGATACGGAAGAACATATGATGGGTAAAGTCATCCTCTATGAGTTTCTTAAGGCAAAATACGGGAACATGGCGAAAATTGAGATTGAGCCACACTTTGAGAAAATTAATTTAGCAGGAGACATTCTACTGAAATTTGAAAATGGCAGTCGATGGGCGATAGAATTTCATTGTGGAGCAAAGGAAAATGTCCTCCGGAGAAAAATCGACTATTATGA
>CAZYJA010000020.1:9143-19098 GCA_964647245.1 uncultured Syntrophomonas sp.
TATTGTTGCGACTTGGATCATTTCCGATAGGCTCTGCAAACAAGTGGATAAACAAATGGTTAAAATTGCTCGCCCTGAACAACCGTTTATTATCGAGACGGGGATAGACAAACTTTACATTGAGGACTGGTATGAGCAATTTGTGGTAAAGCAGCAATGGGGACCATTTCCAACGGACTCGGGCAGTCTCGGGTCGCTGATAAGTTTTGATGTTGATAACAGGGCTCTGGATATTTTGAGAGCAATTAGACCGGTCAATCACCGTAACGTTTTTTATTATGGTGCATTATTAAGGGGCACCCTGGAGGAAGTAATCATTAAACCCAAGAAGAGTCGGGGTATGATTTTTTATTTTAAACAAGAGGAAGAGTTATGGCCCAAATTTAAGGTAGCTGAACAGATTTGGAAAAGGCTCGGGTCTGAGCATCTGGCAGCCAAAAATGCCCGGGAAGAGGCTGAGGCTAAGTATAGAGAATCGATAATAACGGGTCGAACTAATTTGAGGTCGAATTATCAACGCACCAAAGATTCTTTAAATAATGTTAAGACTGGTTTTAATAGAACTGGCGGGGATAAAACCGAGAAAGACCTTATTGTATCGCCAGATAATTTTAAAAGTAATAATGTATGGGGAGAAGTTAAACCCCTATTATACCGTTGTATTTATTGCCAGAAGGAATATGGTAGTGGTGCAATGGTAAGTATTCCTCGCTATAACGTACCGGAGGGAACTTGCAGAAAGTGCAGTAGGGAAAAGGAAACAATCCACTTGTGCCGTTCTTAAATATAGCCTCAGGCGGGGAACAATACGATTGCTTATCATTTTTACGGGCTAACGGACAAACACAATTACCTAAAAGGACATATCAATGGAAAGACCACCAATACTGCCTCCGGTCCAGATTTTATTTCGCATACTTGACCAAATCAAAAAGCCGCTTATTTTGGTATATCCGTTCCTTACCCAGTTTCTCCGATGCTAAAAAACCTTCCTTTTCCAGGGCAGACAGGTAGTTGACGGCAGTTCTTCGGGAAACGCCTAACCCCTCCGCAATGTATTGCGTCTTGGTATAAAACTCATAAAATAGCAGGTCAATAAGCTCCTTCGAATAAATTTTGGGGAGCTTTTCTTTTATTTCTGCGATCATGGCATCGACTTCAGAGTTTATTTTTTTAACTAGATCCAATGTATCCTCGGCGGTTTCCTCGATGCCGGTTAAAATATAGACAATCCAGTCTTCCCAGTTTTATCCGTGCGTACTTCTTGTAGCGAATGCCGGCCCTATTGTTTTCGATATGGGAGTGTATATCAATAATCATATTGGTGGGTAGTATATGGCTATAATTTACCTATGTAAACATAACATAAGTAAATTATGATGGTTTTTTTCCTACATCATATCTCATAAACTGCTTTTATTCTCATAGGGGCCCTTTAGCTTTTGCCGGAAATAGACGAGAAAAATATAAATGGACAGGCAGAGAGTAATATTAATTCACCTGTCACCTCTATGCGATGAGGGACGATTATATAATTCTTTATCGGTAAAACTAACATATTCCCTGAAAGGAGTATGATCATGTCACAAATTCAATATGGCATAGAGAAGTTCGGTAGGTTGAAAACAGTGATGCTGCACAGTCCGGAGCAATCCCTTCCCAAGATCACAGAAAAAAATCGAGAATTTTTTCTTTTTGATAAAGTACCGAATGTTGATAAATACCTCGAAGAGCATCAGCAGTATTGTACGTTGCTGCAGAATCATGGTGTTAGCGTCATCCAGTTATCTGATCACGTCCATCGAAATCGTGATTTACTGGAGCGACTGCCTAATCTGGCATATCTACATGATACTGCGGTTATTAGTTCCCATGGAGCGATTGTATCCAAGATGGCCTCACAGGGTCGTTGCCATGAGGAAATTGTCGTCAGGGAGGCATTAACTGATTTAGGTATTCCCACACTTTATGAGCCATGTGAAGGAGAGGAGTTTGAAGGATGCCTTTTGCTTACCCCCAAGACCGTATTTGTTGCCGATACAGAACGCCACAGCAGGGATTCCATCAATAAATTTATAGAATTTATTCTCGACTATTTTGATGAAGTCATCTATGCCAGGATACCTCAAGAGAGACGATTTATGCATCCCGACATGGTTCTCAACCGCCTCACTGATCAGCTTATGGTCTATTTTCCACCGGCATTTCTCGAAACGTTTTTCATCACTAAGGATACAAGTACCACAATTGATATCAAGACCTGGATGAAAGAACGTCAAGTAGATCTTATCTCCTTGTCCGACCAAGAACAAAGGCAGTGGGGCAGTTCCTTTGTTCCTCTTGAACCTGGCGTGATTATAAATTATGACATCTCGCTGGAGTCTAATACTATTCATCTCTTGGAGCAGGAAGGGGTGAGGTTTATCCACTTTCATCCTGAGGCGCTATTGGCGGGCGGCGGTAGCCTGCGATGCCTGACTATGAGGCTATGGCGCAATGGTTGATAGGTGATTATGATGAAAGCAAATAACCTCATTATATATGCGCGTGGTAGCTTTAATTTTTAGGGGTTAATAAGGAAGCCGGTGCGTAGAAATGAAATGCCATATTTTGCAGGAAAACGTAATATATTATAGAAGTTAGTCTATATTGGTTAACGCCTGAGGCTAAGCCCCGATAACGAGCTGGGATGGAAGTACGGGCCGGGGTAACGGCAATTACCTAATGCCAAATTCATCTGCAATCTATATTGGAAGTAATCTGTAGCAATTGATTTTGAGGAGGTAAGAAAATGAGTTGGTTAAGTAAATTGTTCGGCCAAAAAGAAAAACCTGAAATGGAAGAAGAAAAACCTGAAGAAAACACCGAAAACCCTGAGGAAGAAAACCTTGAGGAGAAATCCACATCAAAACGGCCCAAGCAAACCACGAAGGCCGTCCCATCCCCCGATGTCGCTAAAAGCACCTACATCCCCGTCCCCCAGGAGGACGTCAACCTGATCGCCTCCAGTTTTGGAATGCTTCGGCCGAGCGAAGTCGCAGCAGCATTATATATTGATACAGAGGAGATGCCCACCAGACCATTCGTGGTCTACGGCTTCATAAAATGTGTGTGTAATGATTTACTGCCCATTGCATTATCCGTTATACCAGGATTGCATTCAGAGCACGCTGTTACTTGCCCCAACTGTAATGCTAAGATTTCAGGATCAAAAGGCGCTATGGAAAATTTCGTAATTGTTACTGCCGGAGTCGATGAAGCTAGTCAACAATATAAATATTCCAAAGTATCAATCTTGCTCGACAAATTAACTAACATATAACGGAATGCCAGCAATTATAATACCCTTGCTGGGGCTGGATGGCATGTGAAAACTGATGAAGTCCAGAGTGTTGGAGGGACTTCATCAGTTTGCGGTTATCCCTTAAGTCCTGACCATTGCACCTTAATTAACTCTTCCGTTCCAGATATAAACCTCAGCCGGTAAAGTTTCACCATTTTCTAGCTTCACCTCTAATATACTCCGATCAAACATAGTGCCATAGTTATGGTGAAAGTCTAGTTTGGCTAGCGTTGCCGGGTCAATTTCATAAACCTCACCCTGCACTAGCTTCCCTTCTTCAGGCAGGATTCCGTGCAAGCCGCCCAGGATATATTTCGCATATCCGTCTATGTAAGCTTGGCCCAGAAATGTGCTGCCCTGCAGGTAATGTTGGTGATACCGGCCATTTTTCATTAAGCCGCCGTACACGAAAACCGAAATCATTTAAAAACCACGCTCCCTATCTTTGTTTTGCTTTATTATCTCATAATACGCTATTAATATCACATCTTAAACTCCTGGGTCCTCCAATAGGTTGCCATTCAATGGACCTTATAACATAGATGAAGAAATAAACAACCTCTTAATGGCAACAATAATCTCATTATTTCTTATAAATTACAGTCGTATCTAATCAAATTGATTGCTATAATCATCCCATGGGTATTTACTATTCTCCACCCTCACGGGAGAAGCGGTTATTTCGCAGCTATGATGAACGGGTAATTAAGAAGCAATACGAAATTTCGATTATTTGCAGTAACAAATAGAAAAGAAGGTAAAAAGTAATGGCACTAATCAATCTGGATAAACAGGCACGAACCCTTATGGGCAGATCAATCAATAAGGATACAATTGTCGATATCGGTTTTTATGGCGGTCTGGCGCTTAAAGCTATAAATGCGTTGCTCGAGTTTATTGGCGGATTACTGCTGATGATTATCAGCAATGAGAGGCTTGACCAGATTATACAGCTTATTGCACTGCCAGTGCTCCGGGAAGAGCCCAATCATACCTTAATGAATTATTTGGTTATCGTCAATCAGAGCTTTTCCAGCAGTACTCAGAATACCGTAGCAATCTTCATGCTCTTGCATGGGATGACTAAGTTGGCAGTGATTTGGCCGCTGTGGAAGAAAAAACTGTGGGCTTATCCTCCAGCAGTAGGGGTATTCGGACTGTTTGTTGCCTATGAAATAGTCTGTTATATGCAAAGCCCTTCCGTGTTGCTGCCAGTGCTTATTATTATTGATGCTGCGATAATTGTAATGATTATTTTAGAATATCAACACTTAAAGAAGGAACAGCAAATGAGATGCAGCGACGTAAAAAGGCCTGTCTCTCGCAGGTCGGTCAGGTATTTAGCCGGTAAAAACTTCCCGCCGCAACATTAACGGCCTTCTCTTCACCCCCATCTCCCTGCGAAGTTTCTGCAGTTTATGTAATACGACAGTAAATACCCCGATCTCCTTATTTACTGTCGTATTAATCTTCGATATAGATAAATTGCCTTACGGTGCACGCCTGGCCAGCACTATAATAGCGTCTCTTAACCATTCCACTACTCCCTATAGTCCCGAATAAATTGGCAATTCATGAATGTTGACCTATATCTTTAAATTTGTCGGATTTTATCTACTATATTATGGTATCATAACGATAATTGTTGTTAAGTAACGTGCGCTGGCTAATGAGGATTATATATCGTTATGAGGTGTTATTTTGGGGAGATGGAGTATATCATTTGTTATCATAATATTAGTAATTTTATTAGATACCCTTATTAGAAAACCTGATAAATTCCTGGACAAAAATCTCTGGAGTAACTACAGAATACTTATCGTGGGATTAGTTCTTGTTTTTATATCATTTGCCATGAGTTGTAGTGTATGTGAATAAAATTTCGCAGCACCCAGTTGTAGGGCACTAGTATTTCCCTTATTTTTGCTTGAAATCCTCTGGTTAATCATTCATTTGAATCATCTTTTGCTTCATACCGGTATCAATAGAATGGTTTCACTACCCTGCACCTGCAGTTCCTTTTTAGATATAGCCTTACCTTCGGTGGCCCCTGCTTTTAATATTACAGCACCAAAAACTTAGGGTGGTCCTGGTATATAAGAAATTGAATTAGTTTAATGCCTGCAGAATATATTGCAGTACACCCTTAAGTTGTTAATGTGTGAGTGCCATTGGGACTTGGTAAAGCGATTTATTTTTAAAAGGAGGCTTACTATGAGTGGATTAACCGACCTGATTGGGAAGCGTTTAAGCGAAGCTAAGGGAAAGGCCGAAGCCCTTAAGGACAAAGCAGGGGAAGCGTTCGAAGAAGCCAAAGAAAAAGCTGAAGTTCTTAAAGGTAAAGCGGGGGATGTATTCGAAGAAGCCAAAGAGAAGGCTGAAGTTATTAGGGATAGAGCGGGGGAAGCGTTCGAAGAAGCCAAGGAAAAGGCTGAAGTTATTAAGGGTAAAATGGGAGAAGCGTTCGAAGAAGCCAAGGGGAAGGCCGAAGTTATTAAGGACAAGGCCGGAGAAGCATTTGGAGCAGCCGGTGAGAAAGAGAGTAAACCTGAAGAGCCCACAGAGAATGAAACCAGCCAGGAAGCTGAAGCGCAAGCAATTTTTAAAAAATAGGTGATTGCGAGAAATAACTTTTAGAGCATAATATAGTAGTAGTGACAATTAGTAATGGATTGGTGTGACCGTTTATTGGCATTATTGGCACTATGATGCCCACTCTTTAAAACTGTTCCCATTCAGAAATAATTGCTGCAATGTCTAATAATACTAATAATATTACATGAAGGAGTGAAAGCATGATGGTGTCATTACCAGAGCTTCAAGAGTATGTTAAGCAGATCCCGATGAATCAAGTTTTTCAGTTACAAGTACTGGAAATAGGGGAAGGGTACTGCAAAACAATGACTCCCTATAACCCGAACCTTACCAATATATGGAGAAGCACTCATGGCGGGACCTATATGACAGTAACAGATATAACATTCTATCTGGCAATGTGTACTCTAAATGGGCCTGATACATCTGGAAATACTTCCACAGTCGAAATAAAGACTAATTTTCTAAGGCCCAACAAGGACAGTGCCCTGTATGCAGAAGCCAGGATAATAAAAAACGGTAGAAGAAACGTATTTGGAGACGTTGCTATTAAGAATTCAATCGGGAAGCAATTGGTACATTCAACCGTAACCTATTTTAGGAATAATTAATACGGCTGAAGGATTAGGGGGGGGATTGGATGACCAGAAAAGTAGCGGTAGCAGCAAGTATTGTATTAAACATTCTGTTATTAACTTATCTCTATTATTCATTACCTTCATTGCTAGTTAAATTTAACTGGTAGCGGCTGGTGACCAACGGTACAATCTCGCTGATTACCGTGTGGGATTTGTTATATATTTATTATTAAGCTATAGCTCAGCAAAAGCTCTCTGGTACGTAAATGTATTGGGGAGCTTTCTATTCATAGCGAGTCATAGGATGGAATTAAGTGGTATAATATCCAAAAGAGCCCTGTAAGATATAGAGAGCTGAAATTGGTTTGTAACTAGCATTAAAACATTTCTCTGGTGAATTGGCGAAGGGGGGTGTTGTCGGGAATCATTATTAGGAACTGAGCCGATTAGATATTAGGAAAGGAAGGGTAGGTATGAAATCAGCGCAAGAGTACAAAGACAGTATTAGAGCCATGAAGCCGGTTGTATACGCATTTGGAGAAAAGGTTGACCAGGTAGTGGATCATCCGGCTTTTGCTCCCACATTGAACTCGATTGCTCTAACCTACAAGATGGCGAAAGAAACCGAAAACGAAAATCTGATGACCGTCAAATCACCGTTTACCGGCAAGATGATTAACCGTTTCTTACATATATGCCAGTCCCCGGAGGAGTTAATTAAAAGGGGAGAATTAAGCAAGTTTCTGACTCCGTTTCATGGCGCTTGTGTGGGCGCTCGCTGTGCCGGTACCGGAGCCCTGAATATGCTATATGCAATTACCTATGACATCGATAAAAAATATGCCACCAGTTATCATCAGAGATTTATAAAATTTTTAGAATATGTGCAAAATGAGGATTTGGTATGCAGCGGCATGGTAACCGATGCCAAAGGGGATAGATCACTTAGTCCCAGTCAACAAGCCGACCCCGATGTCTACCTGCATGTGGTGGAAACCAGGCCGGATGGTATTGTGGTTAGGGGCGCCAAAGCTCATCAATCTGGTGCTGCGCTGGCTCATTTTAACCTGGTGGTACCTACTACTTCCATGAAAGAAAATGAAAAGGAGTTTGCCATAGCTTTTGCGGTTCCGGCTAATGCTCCGGGAATCGTTCATTTGGCCGAAGCACCAGCTCCCAATGCTCGTCGCTTAAATGATAGTGATGAGATGGATTTCGGCAATTTCCAGTATGGCGTGCATGGCTCAACTCTCGTAGTATTTAATGATGTTTTTATTCCCAATGAAATGGTCTTCATGTGTGGTGAATACGAATTTGCGGGAACCATGGCGGCTACCTTTGGTAACTTTCAGCGTCTGGCTACCGCCGCCTGTAAATCTGGACACTGTGATTTGACTTGTGGAGCAGCGGCGGTGGCGGCAGAGTACAACGGTTGTGATAAAATGAGTCACATTCGGGAAAAACTGGTCGAAATGACATTTCAGTCTGCACTGGCTTACGGAACGGCCATAGCTTCGGGTTACAAGGCGAAAACCCATCCTTCCGGGCTGTGTATCCCTGATGAATTGCTGGCTAATGCTGCCAAGCTGCAGGCCGTAGATGCGGTTTGGGTTTCATCCAAACTGGCGACTGAGATCGTGGGTGGGATCATCTGTACGGCTCCTACTCAGAAAGATTTCGACAATCCCGATATAGCCGTATATGTGGACAAATACTTCCGAGGCAAGGCCGACATTTCTACTGAGAACCGGGTCCGCATTACGCGTCTTGTCGAATATCTGGTAGGACAAGGCTCTATTATTCCCACTGAATCATCCCAGGGTGGCGGGCCGGCTGCGGTTCAGAAATTAGTCATGCGTCAGGCTAGCAACCTTAAATACTTTAAAGGACGGGCCCTCAAGATGGCCGGTATAAAAGAGTAACCAGGCTATCACTTTCGAATTTATCATTTCCAATCAAGAGTAATCAGTTGATTTATCTGCCAGGAGGAGCGCCGTATTGGCGCTCCTGGTATTTCTTAAGTAATTCTATGCTCATCCATAGTGCCTAATCAATGTAGGCGTTTTTTTATTGTAACTGACCAATTGAAATCATATATAAACATATATATATTGGTTGCCAAATTCGACAAAAATTTCCATGCAAATAGGCTATTCTATAAATTAGGACAGATTAGCCTAAAGGAGGAAGCTAGGTGAATTATGAAGACACGACCAAAGGGCAATTAATGGCCGAGCTAGTTAAACTGCGGCAGGAAAATATGGAATTAAAACAGGCTGAACGGGCTGAGAAATTTGTAAGGCGGCAACTGGAACAAATTATTGAGAATTTGCCCGATGCTACATTGGTTATAAACGACCTAGGAGAAGTCGTTTATTGGAACAAAGCCATGGAAAAAATGACCGGAATATCGAAGGAGCAAATGATTGGTTGCAATAATTTTGAATACGCTATTTCCTTTTACGGCGAACGCTGCGCGATCTTAGTTGACCTGGACCTATTGCCCGCAAGTGAATCTGATAAATTGAAGAGCAGATACGATTTTATTCGTCAGGTAGGGGATACTCTTATTGGTGAAGTATATGTTCCTAATACTTATAGCGGTAAAGGTGCTTACTTATTGGGGTCAGCATCAAGAATTATGGATTTTGATGGGAATGTCGTTGGCGCTATTCAATCAATCCGAGATATTACTGAGCGCAAACGCAGCCAGGACCAACTACGGTTGTCGGAGGAATGCTTCTCCCAAGCCTTTAATGCCAGTCCAGTTATTATGACTATCAGCACAATGGAAGAGGGAAAAATGGTTAAGGCTAATAATGCCTTCTATAGCGTTATGGGCTACAGTCCGGAGAAGGTAATTGGCCGAAAATCAATTGACATTGGAATGTGGGATGATAATAGTGACTATGCCCTGGTAAAACAGAGGCTTGCTACTCATCAAACCGTGAACAACCTGGAAATAAGTTTTCGTAAATGTTCCGGGGAGCACTTATTGGGACTGTACTCAGGCGAACTATTCTACAATCATGAAGGACCATGCATATTGGGAGTTATAATAGATATCACGGAAATAAGACGGATGGAAGTTGAAATGACCCGTATGTCAAGACTCAATCTGGTAGGAGAAATTGCAACCGGCATTGGCCATGAGATCAGAAATCCGATGACATCGGTGCGGGGATTTCTACAAATTTTTAAGGACCGATATCCTGAAGATGAAGAAATTTTAGATCTAATGATCGAAGAGCTGGACCGAGCCAATTACATAATAACCGAATTCTTATCTCTAACCAAAACTAAAGTAGTGGATATGAAACCCAGAAGTCTCAATGCCATAATCGATCAAATATTGCCATTGATTCAGGCTCAGGCTCAGAGTAAGGATCAATCAATAGAGTTAGAGCTTAATATGCTGCCTGATCTTTTGCTGGATAAG